>NZ_SOBG01000017.1 GCF_004365575.1 Hypnocyclicus thermotrophus | reverse complement strand
AGGAGGCAAAAAATGGCTAAAGAAAAATTTGAAAGAAGTAAACCACATGTAAACGTTGGAACAATAGGACACGTTGACCATGGTAAAACAACAACAACAGCAGCAATATCAAAAGTATTAGCGGAAAAAGGGTTAGCGCAAAAAGTAGATTTTGAAAATATCGACCAAGCACCTGAAGAAAGAGAAAGAGGAATAACAATCAACACAGCGCATATAGAGTATGAAACAGAAAAAAGACATTATGCTCACGTAGATTGTCCAGGACATGCGGATTATGTAAAAAACATGATCACAGGAGCAGCACAAATGGATGGAGCAATTTTAGTTGTATCAGCAGCAGATGGTCCAATGCCACAAACAAGAGAACACATCTTATTATCAAGACAAGTAGGAGTACCTTATATAGTAGTGTACTTAAACAAAGCAGATATGGTAGATGACGAAGAATTATTAGAATTAGTAGAAATGGAAGTAAGAGAATTATTAACAGAGTATGGATTCCCAGGAGATGATGTACCAGTAATAACAGGATCATCATTAGGAGCATTAAATGGAGAGCAACAATGGGTAGAAAAAATAATGGAATTAATGGATGCAGTAGATGAATATATACCAACTCCAGAAAGACCAGTAGATCAACCATTCTTAATGCCAATAGAAGATGTATTCACAATAACAGGAAGAGGAACAGTAGTAACAGGAAGAGTAGAAAGAGGAATCATCAAAGTAGGAGAAGAAATAGAAATAGTAGGGATAAAAGAAACAACAACAACTACTTGTACAGGAGTAGAAATGTTTAGAAAACTACTAGATCAAGGAGAAGCAGGAGATAATATAGGAGCATTATTAAGAGGAATAAAAAAAGAAGAAGTAGAAAGAGGACAAGTATTAGCAAAACCAGGATCAATAACACCTCATACAAACTTCAGCGGAGAAGTATATGTATTAACAAAAGAAGAAGGAGGAAGACATACTCCATTCTTTAGTGGATACAGACCACAATTCTACTTCAGAACAACAGATATAACAGGAGCAGTAAACTTACCAGAAGGAGTAGAAATGGTAATGCCAGGAGATAACATAGAAATGACAGTAGAATTAATTCACCCAATAGCAATGGAAGAAGGATTAAGATTTGCGATAAGAGAAGGTGGAAGAACAGTAGCATCAGGAGTTGTTTCTAAAATCATTAAATAATCAAAA
>NZ_SOBG01000016.1 GCF_004365575.1 Hypnocyclicus thermotrophus | reverse complement strand
AAAAAATTTTATAATTTACCCATGTACCATAAAAAAAGTAATGAAAATAAGGGAGAAAAAGGTTATAATAAAAAAAGATAAAAAAATTTTATAATTTACCAATGTACTATAAAAAAAGTAATGAAAGTTTAAAAGAAAAGGGAAAAAGATGAAAAAAGATGAAAATTTTGAAGTATTAGAAGTTGGAGAATTAGAAGACTTTTCAATAATGATGAAAAGTTTTCATAAAAGAAGATTAGAAACTAAGACAGTATCAATATTTTTAGATTCTAATGTATATAATGATATAATAAATAGACCATTTATATTTATATTATTGCCATTTTTTTCTCCGCCTAAACAAAGAGGATTAAATTTAATTTATGAAATAGAAAATGCTGGAATAAAGTTTGCATCATATTTATCTAATGATACTTTAGAAAAATTTTCTAACAAACAGCCAGGGGAATTTGAAAAAAATGTATTAGATTTTATAATGTGGAAAGTTCAAAGAAAAATACTAAATAAAAAAGAGAAAACCAGAATTATAAATTTTAAAATAACAGAATTAATTGAGTATTTAGGATTAAAATTTCATTCATCTTATTATAAAAAAGTAGAAGAAGCTTTATTTAATTTACAAGAAACGACATATAAAATAAAAATAAAAAATCAAAAAAAAGCAGGAAATATAATTAGAGAAGTTTATGAAAAACCTTTAAATTTAATAAGATATAAAAAAGTTAAGGAAAATAATGTTTTAAAGAAATCAAAAAAAATTTTTTATGAAGTAGAACTTGACGATAGATTAATTCAAGAATTAGAAATAAAACATTATTCTATATTTGATAAAGAATTATTAAAAGAATTGAGAAATAAAAATAAAATGTCTGAAAGAATATTTCAATTTATTAGCATGAAAAGATTTACTAAAAATAATGGTGAATTTAAGATAGAAACATTAGCTTCAATAATTCCTTTAAGTTTATATTCGATAATAAGAAAAACTGATAAGCATGGAAATATTAAAGAATATAAAGTCAGTAAAAAGAAAAAAGTTTTAGAAAAATTAGAGATTGCATTTAAAGATTTAGTTGAATTAGGATATTTGGAAAAATATGAAGTTGTTCAATTTGAAAATTCGTATAAAATAAAATATGTTTTTAATATAAAAAAAGACAATAGTATTCATAAATCCAGTTATTTAACTAGAAAACAAATAGAAGATATTGATAAAAAAGTAAATGATGAAGAGATAGAAAAAAATAAATATTTAGAAATTTATATAAATTTAAATGAAAAAAAACAAAACGAAATTAAATTAAATGCATTAAAAAAATTAGAAAAAATAAAAAAACGTAATTATTTTTTAAACATGAATGAAGAAATGGAATTTATAGAAAAAACTTTAGTTGATTATTTAAAATAATAATTTAAATATTGACATAAAAAACAAAATATGATAATATTTTATTCGGTCACTTTAAGAAAAATGCCTGGGTGGCGGAATAGGTAGACGCACAGGACTTAAAATCCTGTGGACATTTTGTCCGTGCGGGTTCGATTCCCGCCCCAGGCACCAATTTAACGCGGGGTAGAGCAGTCTGGTAGCTCGTCGGGCTCATAACCCGAAGGTCATAGGTTCAAATCCTATCCCCGCTACCAAATTGCGGGAATAGCTCAGTTGGTAGAGCGTCAGCCTTCCAAGCTGAATGTCGCGAGTTCGACCCTCGTTTCCCGCTCCAAATGCGTCATTAGCTCAGTTGGTAGAGCACACGACTTTTAATCGTGTTGTCACAGGTTCGATTCCTGTATGACGCACCATTTGTGCCCGTAGCTCAGTTGGATAGAGCAACGGCCTTCTAAGCCGTGGGTCAGGAGTTCGAATCTCTTCGGGCACGCCATAATTTAAAATATAAGGATCTATAGCTCAGTTGGTTAGAGCACTCGGCTCATAACCGAGTGGTCGTTGGTTCGAATCCAACTAGATCCACCATCTGCTCCGTTCGTCTAGAGGTCAGGATTCCAGGTTTTCATCCTGGCGGCAGGGGTTCGATTCCCCTACGGAGTACCATTTTTTTATTTAGGAGAAATGTCCGAATTGGCTAAGGGGCCGGTCTTGAAAACCGGTGAAACCGAAAGGTGTCTGGGTTCGAGTCCCAGTTTCTCCGCCAAAGCCTAGATAGCTCAGTCGGTAGAGCAGGGGACTGAAAATCCCCGTGTCGGTGGTTCGATTCCGCCTCTGGGCACCATTAAAGGTCGCATAGCTCAGTTGGGAGAGCACCTGCCTTACAAGCAGGGGGTCACTGGTTCAAGTCCAGTTGTGACCACCATAACTAGGGGGTGTAGCTCAGTTTGGTTAGAGCGCATGCCTGTCACGCATGAGGTCGCGGGTTCGATCCCCGTCACTCCCGCCATTTAAGTTGTTTAAGGCATCTTTTATTTTAAGAGGTGTTTTTTTTATTTTTTGAATATAATAAATATTAAGATTAATAAAAAAAGGAGATACAAACATAATGAAAAAAAATTTTTTTTTATTAATATTATGTTTTTTTGTTTTTTATATAAATATTTTGTCAATTGAATTTGAAGAATATAATTTGGAACTCAAAAAAATTTTGATTAAAAGAAAAGAAATTAATTTTTATAAAAAAGAAAATATATATTTTGAAAATATTTTTAATAAAATAGATAATATTCAAATTAGATTAAATACATTAATAAAAAAAAATTTTTTTGACTTATTGTTTGAAGGAAATTTAGAGGCTAAAATATTAAATTCCGATAATTTTAAAAATGTAAAAATAAGATATATGTTTATTAAAAAATATAGTAATATTATAGATTTATACGTTGACCAAGAAAAAGAAGAAGTTATAATATTTTTTAAAGTTAATTTTTCCTTTTTTTAATTATAGGACTTATTTTCAAAGGTTTAAATTATATTTTAATTCTTATACTCCTATTTAAAATATCTCTTTATTCTTTTTTATTCTCTTTTATTTCTCTTTAAAAAAATTTTTTGATTAATTAATCAAGATAAAATTTAATTTTTATTTTAGTTAAATTATGGAATTAAAAAATAAAAATTAATTGAAATAATTTTAAAAAATAAAAAAATGGCTCCCCGAGCCGGGCTCGAACCAGCGACAACACGGTTAACAGCCGTGCGCTCTACCAACTGAGCTATCAGGGAACACA
>NZ_SOBG01000015.1:1777-4906 GCF_004365575.1 Hypnocyclicus thermotrophus | reverse complement strand
ATCGTCTCCAATTCAGTACTTTCGGCGTTTAAGGGCTTAACTTCCAGGTTCGGAATGTAACTGGGTGTACCCCCTTAGCTATCTTTACCAAGCAACATATATTTAATTTTTAAGACATTTAAAAATGAATATAGCATTTGTTAGGATAAGAGTTCGTCTAATTAGTACTGGTCAGCTAAATGTATTACTACACTTACACCTCCAGCCTATCAACCTCCTAGTCTCGAAGGTGACTTATTGGCTAATGCCAGAGAGTACTTATCTCGAAGTTGGTTTCCCACTTAGATGCTTTCAGCGGTTATCCATTCCAAACGTGACTACCCAGCTGTGCCACTGGCGTGACAACTGGTACATCAGAGGTTTGTCCATCCCGGTCCTCTCGTACTAAGGACAGATCTTCTCAATACTCTTACGCCTGCAGTGGATAGGGACCGAACTGTCTCACGACGTTCTGAACCCAGCTCACGTACCGCTTTAATGGGCGAACAGCCCAACCCTTGGGACCTTCTCCAGCCCCAGGATGCGATGAGCCGACATCGAGGTGCCAAACCCTGCCGTCGATATGGACTCTTGGGCAGGATCAGCCTGTTATCCCCAGGGTAGCTTTTATCCGTTGAGCGACGGCCCTTCCATTCGGTACCGCCGGATCACTAAGCCCTGCTTTCGCACCTGCTCGACATGTCTGTCTTACAGTCAAGCTCCCTTATACCTTTACACTCTGCGGTTGATTTCCATCCAACCTGAGGGAACCTTTGGGCGCCTCCGTTACTCTTTCGGAGGCGACCGCCCCAGTCAAACTGCCCACCTAGCACTGTCTCCAAGACTACACATCTCAGATTAGAATTCCAATGTTATATGGTTGGTATTCCACCAACGACTCATACACACCTGGCGGCATGTAATCAATGTCTCCCAACTATCCTATACACATAACATCAAAACCCAATACCAAACTACAGTAAAGCTCCATGGGGTCTTTCCGTCCTACTGCAGGTAACCGGTATCTTCACCGGTAATACAATTTCACCAGGCCTCCCGCCAAGACAGCGCTCGAATCGTTACACCATTCGTGCAGGTCGGAACTTACCCGACAAGGAATTTCGCTACCTTAGGACCGTTATAGTTACGGCCGCCGTTCACCGGGGCTTCAATTCGGAGCTCTCACTCCTCCTCTTAACCTTCCGGCACTGGGCAGGTGTCAGCCCATATACATCGCCTTTCAGCTTAGCATAGACCTGTGTTTTTGTTAAACAGTCGCTCGAGCCTCTTCACTGCGGCCTTTTTTAGCTCCAGATGTAAATTCCTTCACCAAAAAAGGCACCCCTTCTCCCGAAGTTACGGGGTCATTTTGCAGAGTTCCTTAGCGAGAGTTAGCCTGTACGCCTTAGATTTCTCATCCTGTCCACCTGTGTCGGTTTACGGTACGGGCACTTATATTTTAACGTTAGAAGCTTTTCTTGGCAGTGTAGGATCAATGCCTTTTCCACATCACACCTCAGATATAGTTTAACGGATTTGCCTATTAAACCATCCTACATGCTTGTACCAGGACAACCGTCGCCTGGCGCATCTACCTTCCTGCGTCCCTCCATCACAAAATATAAGTGGTGTAGGAATATTAACCTACTTTCCATTCGCCTACGCTACTTAGCCTCAGCTTAGGTCCCGACTTCCCCAGGGAAGACAAGCTTTACCCTGGAACCCTTGGACTTCCGGCGAGAGGGTTTCTCACCCTCTTTCTCGCTACTCATTCCTGCATTCTCACTTCTGATACCTCCAGTACTCCTTACGGTATACCTTCAACGGCCTACAGAACGCTCTCCTACCAACGTTTAAAACGTTCCACAGCTTCGGTTTATATCTTAGCCCCGTTACATTGTCGGCGCAAAGACTCTCGACCAGTGAGCTATTACGCACTCTTTAAATGAATGGCTGCTTCTAAGCCAACATCCTGGTTGTTTAGGAGTCTTCACTTCCTTTCCCACTTAGATATAATTAGGGACCTTAGCTGGTGGTCTGGGCTGTTTCCCTCTCGACTATGGACCTTATTACCCATAGTCTCACTCCTAAGCTATAAATCTACGGTATTCGGAGGTTGGTTAACTTCGGTAAGCAGTATGCCCCCTAGGTCATCCAGTGCTCTACCCCCGCAGATAAACACTTAAGGCTGCACCTAAATGCATTTCGGAGAGAACGAGCTATCTCCTGGTTCGATTGGCTTTTCACCCCTATACCTACCTCATCCCCCGGCTTTTCAACGACGGTGGGTTCGGACCTCCACTGTGTCTTACCACAGCTTCATCCTGGACAGGTATAGATCACCAGGTTTCGCGTCTACAACTATCGACTTAACGCCCTATTCAGACTCGGTTTCCCTTCGGCTCCGTTTTCTTAACCTTGCCAATAATCGTAACTCGCAGGATCATTCTCCAAAAGGCACGCCGTCACACACATATGGTGCTCCGACCGCTTGTAAGCATACGGTTTCAGATTCTATTTCACTCCCCTCCCGGGGTTCTTTTCACCTTTCCCTCACGGTACTATGCGCTATCGATCAATAAGAGTATTTAGCCTTACGTGATATGGTCCACGCAGATTCACACCGAATTTCACGTGTTCGGTGCTACTCGGGAGAGTATAAAATACATTTATTAAATTCCCTATACAGGACTTTCACCTTCTACGGTTGACCTTTCCATGTCATTCTAGTAGCTTAATAAATATATCGAATACCTTGCAGTTCTTCTGTTATACTTCCCACTACCCCATACAAGCAACGGCTGCATCCTTGACACTTATATGGTTTAGGCTTTTCCCCGTTCGCTCGCCGCTACTAGGAGAATCGTTTTTACTTTCTCTTCCTCGGGTTACTTAGATGTTTCAGTTCACCCGGTTCCCGTTTTCACAGTTATTCTTCAAATAACTAGGTTGTCCCATTCGGAGATCCAAGGATAAACGCTCTATTGCAGCTAACCTTGGCTTATCGCAGCTTAACACGTCCTTCATCGGCTCTTATTGTCTAGGCATCCACCGTATGCTCTTAATTTCTTAACCTAACATGATGATAAATCATACAACTAACTCTATAGTGATTTTGTCTGCTATATTCATTTTTTAATGTCCTAACAT
>NZ_SOBG01000015.1:0-1683 GCF_004365575.1 Hypnocyclicus thermotrophus | reverse complement strand
CAAATAAAATAGAGAAAGAAGCAAAACTCCTTAGAAAGGAGGTGATCCATCCACACCTTCCGGTACGGATACCTTGTTACGACTTCACCCCAATCATCTATCACACCTTAGGAAACTCCCTCCCGAAGGTTAGGCCGTTTACTTCAGGTGCAACAAACTCTCGTGGTGTGACGGGCGGTGTGTACAAGACCCGAGAACGTATTCACCGCGACATTGCTGATTCGCGATTACTAGCGATTCCAACTTCATGTAGTCGAGTTGCAGACTACAATCCGAACTGAGAGCGGATTTTTGAGATTTGCTTACTGTCACCAGCTTGCTTCTCTTTGTACCGCCCATTGTAGCACGTGTGTAGCCCAGTCCATAAGGGGCATGATGACTTGACGTCATCCCCACCTTCCTCCTGCTCGTCGCAGGCAGTCTCGCTAGAGTCCCCAACTTAATGATGGTAACTAGCAATAGGGGTTGCGCTCGTTGCGGGACTTAACCCAACATCTCACGACACGAGCTGACGACAGCCATGCACCACCTGTCACTAAGTTCCTCCGAAGAGGCACCAAAGCATCTCTGCTAAGTTCTTAGGATGTCAAGGACTGGTAAGGTTCCTCGCGTTGCGTCGAATTAAACCACATGCTCCACCGCTTGTGCGGGTCCCCGTCAATTCCTTTGAGTTTCACTCTTGCGAGCGTACTCCCCAGGCGGATCACTTATCGCATTAACTTCGGCACAGAGGTTCGACCCCCCACACCCAGTGATCATCGTTTACAGCTAGGACTACCAGGGTATCTAATCCTGTTTGCTCCCCTAGCTTTCGCGCTTTAGTGTCAGTACTTGTCCAGTGAGCTACCTTCGTCATCGGCATTCCTACAAATATCTACGAATTTCACCTCTACACTTGTAGTTCCGCCCACCTCTCCAAGACTCTAGTAAATCAGTTTCCAACGCAATACGGAGTTGAGCTCCGCATTTTCACATCAGACTTAATAAACCACCTAGACGCCCTTTATGCCCAATAATTCCGGATAACGCTTGCGACATACGTATTACCGCGGCTGCTGGCACGTATTTAGCCGTCGCTTCTTCTGTAGGTACCGTCACATTCTTCTTCCCTACTGAAAGCACTTTACAATCCGAAGACCTTCATCGTGCACACAGAATTGCTGGATCAGACTTTTGGTCCATTGTCCAATATTCCCCACTGCTGCCTCCCGTAGGAGTAAGGGCCGTGTCTCAGTCCCCTTGTGGCCGTTCACCCTCTCAGGCCGGCTACCTATCGTCGCCTTGGTGAGCCGTTACCTCACCAACTAGCTAATAGGACGCAAAGCTCTCTCATAGCGCATATAGCTTTCATGAATAAAAGATGCCAATCATTCATAATATCTAGTATTAGCAGTCGTTTCCAACTGTTGTCCCAGACTATGAGGCAAGTTCTTTACGCGTTACTCACCCGTCCGCCACCCTAATAAGTTCCGAAGAACTGTTTGAGTAGACTTGCATGTGTAAAGCATTCTGTCAGCGTTCATCCTGAGCCAGGATCAAACTCTTCATACAAAATATATATTAACCTAAAAAGGTTACACACTCAAATTAACTTATGGAATTGATATGTATTAATATCAGTTTCCCGCTTCTTTCTCTATTCAATTTGTAATGTCCTTTTCGTCAATTCCCTTGACGCGAGAT
>NZ_SOBG01000014.1 GCF_004365575.1 Hypnocyclicus thermotrophus | reverse complement strand
AAATAAACGACAATATATATATAATATATAATTATCATTGATATAATTTCATTGACTTAGTATCAATAAAGTGGTACAATTATTTCATAATAAAATATAAAGGAGGAATAAATTTATGAAAAAATTGATGTTGATTGTATTAGGACTAATATTGTCAGTTATGAGTTTTGGTAAAGATATTAAAATAGGAGTTATAGCACCATTATCTGGTCCTTTAGCACTTTATGGGCAAACAACTGTTAATGGATATGATTTAGCAGTAAAAGAAATAAATGCAAAAGGTGGAATAAATGGAATGAAACTTGTTTTAATAAAAGAAGATAACAAGGGAGATTCAGCTGAATCAGTAGCAGCTATTAAAAAATTAATAACTGTTAATAAAGTAGATGTAATATTAGGTGGAGTAACAAGCGGAAACACTATGGCTATTGCTCCGATTGCACAAGAATATAAAATACCAATGTTAACACCAACTGCTACAAATATAAAAGTTACTACGTTTGGAGATTATATTTCCAGAACTTGTTTTATAGACCCTTTCCAAGGTGAAGTTATGGCTAATTTTGCTTATGATAACCTAAAAGCAAAAAAATCTATTATAATGAAAAATGCAGCTGATGATTATAGTGAAGGTTTAGCTCTTGAATTTGAAAAAACTTTTAATGAAAACGGTGGGAAAGTAGTAGATGTAATCAATTATGTTACTGGGGATATAGATTTTAGTTCACAATTAACTAAAATTAAAAATATGGATACAGATGTTATATTTTTACCTGGATATTATAATGAAGTTGCATTGATAGTAAAACAAGCTAGAGATTTAGGAATTAAAGCTGTATTTTTAGGTGGAGATGGATGGGATAATTCTAAATTATTTGAAATTGGTGGTACAAGCGTAAATGGTTCATATGTATCAACACATTTTTCAAAAGAAAGTGAAGATAAACAAGTACAAAATTTTATAAATAATTATTTTAATGAATTTTTTGAAGATCCAAGTCCATTATCAGCTTTAGGATATGATGCTGCTTATATTATGGCTGAAGCAATTAAAAAAGCGGGCTCTTTAGATAAAGTAAAAATAAAAAATGCAATTAATTCTACTAAAAATTATAAAGGTGTAACTGGAGTAATTTCGTTAGATGAGAATAGAAATGCAAAAAAATCAGCGTTTATTTTAAAAGCTGAAAATGGTGCTTTCATATATGAAACTACTGTAGATCCAAAATAATTCATTTTAATTTATAAAGTTTCGCACCACAGTTAACTTTGTGGTGCGTTTAATTTATTTAAGAGATTTAAGGAGGTATTATGTTTATACAACAATTAATAAATGGACTTTCTTTAGGTTCTATTTATGCACTAATTGCATTAGGGTACACAATGGTTTATGGTATATTAAAATTAATAAATTTTGCTCATGGTGAAATTTATATGATTGGTACTTATATTGGTTATTATTTTTTTAGAATGACATTTGTTTTAGGACTTGCAAAAAAATATGCTGTAAATTCTAAAATAGCAGTAAACTTTTTAGATAAACAAGAAATAATAAGTCAAAATCCAAAATTATTAATGAAATATATTGCAAATAATTTTAATGAGTTTGGTATTATTAAAGATAGCAATTTTAGAAAATCAATTACAAATGTTGCTGTTGAACAAGCAAAAGGATTAAAACATATGAGTGAGTTTATAAATTCGAATTCTATTATAATATTTTTATTATTATTAATTGTATCTATGTTTTTAACTGCATTAGTTGGTATTATTATAGAAAAACTAGCATATAAGCCTTTAAGAAATGCTTCAAGAATTTCTGTATTATTAACAGCACTTGGAGTTTCTATTTTTATTCAAAATGCTGGTATAAAAATATTTGGTGGTGATCCAAAAGCTTTCCCTCAATTAATTCCAAGTAAATTTTATAATATTACTGATAATATTTTAATTTCAAATCATCAAATTATTATTATTTTTGTTTCAATCATATTAATGATTTTATTAGAAATAATAGTTCATTATACAAAAGTAGGAAAAGCAATGAGAGCAGTTTCTTTTGATAAAAGCACTGCTGAATTAATGGGGATAGATGTAAATAAAATAATTTCTTTTACATTTGCGATTGGTTCTGCATTAGCAGCAGCAGCAGGGATTTTAATAGGAATGAGATTTAATAAAATTGATCCATTAATGGGAATGATGCCTGGAATTAAAGCATTTGTAGCAGCTGTTTTAGGTGGAATCGGAAGTATTCCGGGGGCTGTTATTGGAGGATTAATAATGGGAATATCTGAATCTTTAGTTGTTGGTTATATTTCTTCGACTTATAGAGATGCTATTGCATTTGCTATTTTAATTGTAATATTATTAATAAAACCAAGTGGAATTTTTGGAAAAAATGTAAAAGAAAAAGTATAGGAGGGTATTATGGAACAATACATATTACTTATAATGACATTAATTACTATAAATATAATATTAGCAGTTAGTTTAAATGTGATTAATGGATTAATGGGATATTTATCTTTAGGACATGCAGGATTTATGGCAATCGGAGCATATACAAGTGCTATTTTAACTACTCAATATAATTTTCCAATATTTATATCTGTTATAATCGGAGCTATCTTGGCTGGATTTTTTGGATTTTTAATAGGATTTCCAACTTTAAGATTAAAGGGAGATTATTTAGCAATTGTTACATTAGGATTTGGAGAAATAATAAGAATTATAATATTAAACATGACAATTACTGGAGGTGCAAAAGGATATCCTGGAATACCAGGTATTAAAGGGTTAAATGGCTTTTTAATAGGATTAGGTTTTGCAATTGTAACAGTAATAGTTATTACAAATATAGCATTATCTGCAGAAGGTAGAGCATTACTTTCTATTAGAGAAAATGAAATTGCTGCAGAATCAATGGGAGTTAATATTACAAGATATAAAATAAAAGCTTTTATAATTGGTTCACTTTTTGCAGGATTAGCTGGAGGATTGTATGCTCATCTTATTCAATATGTAAAACCAGATAATTTTAATTTATATAAAACTGTTGATATATTATTAATGGTTGTTTTAGGTGGAAGTGGAAGTATCACAGGCTCTATTTTAGCAGCCATTGCTTTAACTTCTATATCAGAATTATTAAGAGAATTTTCTGAATATAGAATGTTAGTTTATCCGTTAATGTTAATTATTTTAATGTTAGTTAGACCAAATGGTATTTTAGGAAAAAAAGAAATCACTGATTTCATTTCTTTCAAAAAGAAAAGAGGTGTTTAAATTGTTATTAGAAGTACATGAAGTGACAAAACAATTCGGAGGATTAACTGCTGTTGATACAATTAATTTAAATATAAAAAAAGATGAACTTATCGGTTTGATTGGACCAAACGGTGCAGGGAAAACTACTTTTTTTAATTTATTAACAGGTGTATATGAACCTACATCAGGATATATAAAATTATTAGGAGAAGATATTACAGGACAAAAACCTTATAGAATTACAGAAAAAGGAATGGCAAGAACATTTCAAAATATTAGACTCTTTAAAGATTTGAGTGTACTAGATAATGTTAGAGTAGCAAAAATTTTTAATACCGATTATGGTATTTTTGATTCGATATTTAGAACTAAAAAATTTTATAAAGAAGAAATAAGAGTAAGAAAAGAAGCAGAAGAATTATTAGATAGATTTGGGTTACTAAAAAAAATGGATTTACCCGCTCATAGTTTACCGTATGGTGAACAAAGAAAACTAGAAATTGTAAGAGCGCTTGCAACTAATCCTAAATTATTACTTTTAGATGAACCTGCAGCTGGAATGAATCCACAAGAAACTACAGAATTAATGGATTTAATTAAAAAAGTAAAAAATGATTTTGATATATCAATTCTTTTAATTGAACATGATATGAAATTTGTTATGTCATTATGTGAAAGAATCGCAGTTTTAGATTATGGTAAAATAATTGCTTTAGATACTCCAGAAAAAATTAAAAATAATAAAAAAGTTATTGAAGCATACTTGGGTGAAGTTGAGGAGGATTAATATGTTAAAAGTAGAAAATTTAAATGTTCATTATGGAAATATACATGCAATAAAAGATTTAAATATTGAAATAAATAAAGGAGAGATTATTTGTTTAATAGGAGCAAATGGTGCTGGGAAAACTTCTACATTACATTCAATATCTAAATTAATTATCCCTTCTAGTGGAAAAATGTTTTTTGAAGGAGAAGAGATTACAAATTTATCAACAACTGAAATTGTAAAACGAGGTCTTATACAGGTTCCAGAAGGAAGAAGAGTTTTTGCAAATCTTACAGTATTAGAAAATTTAGAATTAGGTGCATATTTAAAAACAAATAAAAAAGAAGTTGAAAAAGATATGGAGAAAGTTTTTAATAGATTTCCTAGATTATATGAAAGAAAAACTCAATTAGCTGGAACTTTAAGTGGTGGTGAACAACAAATGCTTGCAATGGGAAGAGCATTAATGGCATCACCAAAGCTTTTACTTTTAGATGAACCTTCAATGGGATTAGCACCGTTATTAATTCAAGAAGTTTTTAATATTGTTCAAGAAATAAATAAAGAAATGGGAATAACAATACTAATAGTAGAACAAAATGCTAATATGGCTTTAAAAATATCAGATAGAGCATATATTTTAGAAACTGGTAATATTATAAAAAGTGGAAATGCAAAAAACCTTCTTCATGATGAAGCAGTAAGAGAAGCATATTTAGGTTAGTAAAAAGATAGCAAAAGCTATCTTTTTTTCTTTTATATATAAGAATTATATTGTATAATGTATAAAAGAGGTGAAAAATGAAATATTTAATAGATTTACATGTTCATTCAAATGTATCGACACATGCGTATAGTACTTTAAATGAATTAATTCAAACTGCTAAAGATAAAAAATTATTAGGATTTGCTTTAACTAATCATGGAAGTATGGCTCCGGATAGTCCTCATGATTATCATTTTGGAAATTTAAAAATTTTTGATAAATATATTAATGGAATTCGATTATTTAAAGGTATTGAAGCGAATATAATAAGTGAAAACGGAGATACTGATTTACCTAAAAAATATTACGATTTAATAGAAATAAAATTATGTGGATTTCATAAAGGAACTCCTTATGGTGATGGTAAAAATATAGAAAAAAATACAATAGCTCTAATAAATGCTATAAAAAATAAAGAATTAACCATCATATCGCATTTAGGAAACCCAAGTTATAAAGTACATTATGAAGAGGTGATAAAAATAGCTTCTGAATACAATGTAGCAATTGAATTTAATAATAGTTCTCTTACTACAAGTAGATTAGGTTCAGAAAAAAATTGTTATGAAATAGCTGAATTATGTAAAAAATATAACACGTTTATTTCTTTGGGAAGCGATGCCCATCATTCAAGTTTTTTAGGGAATTTTCAAGAAGTATATAAAATAATTAATAAAGTTAATTTAAATACTAAAATGATAATTAATACATCTATAAATAAAGTAGAGGAATTTATAAATTTGCATAAATAGAGGTGAATCATGGAAATAATAAATGTTGAAAATAATATTATACTACGTAAAAAGAAAAAAAAAAATAATGAAAAAATAGATAGTTCTCTTTTTTCAATATATAAATCTGAAAAAACTATAAAAGATTATATGTTTTATTTAAAAAAATTTTTAGAATTTACATATGAAAATGTAAATTTTAATTCTCAAAATGAAATTATTGAATTAATGGTAAACGTTGATAAAGATGATGTAGAAGAATATATCAAACATTTAGTTGTTGAAAAAAAATTAAAAAATAGTTCTATTAATAAAATAATTTTTTCTTTAAAAAGTCTTTATAAAGAACTCGAAAAAAAAGGTGCAAATAATCCATTTAAATTTATTCCTTCTATGAAACATAATGCATATAATTTAGACAATATATTAAAAATATCTTTTGAAGAAATTCAAACAATACTTATCAATTTTGAAAAAAAAGATGATATTAGTTATAGAAATTATACTATTCTTTATACTTTATTTTATACAGGGATGCGTAGTAGTGAATTATTAAATCTTAAATATAATAATATAATTACTAGAAATAATGAAAAAGTTTTAAAGCTTGAAAAAACTAAAAGCGGGAAAATACAGTACAAACCATTATTTGAAGATTGTTATAATGAAATTATGAAATATAAAAAATATATAAAAAATATATATAATTTAAAAGAAGATGAAATGAATGAATATTATATATTTCCTACAAATTTTATAACTAACAAAAAAATGAGTTATAATAATCTATATAAAATAATTAAAGATATAGGGAAATTAGCAAATAAAAATATTAGTCCACATAATATTCGACATTCAGTTGCAACTGAATTATCTCTTCAAGGAGCAGATGTATTGGAAATAAGAGATTTTTTAGGACACTCAGATACAAAAGTTACAGAAATATATATTAATGCTAAAGGAATTTTAGAGAAAAAAGCATTAAATAGATTACCTAAAATAAGAAAGTAGAGAGAAACTATCATGTTTAAAAAAATATTTGTATTATTAATATTATTTATTTCTATAAATATATTTTCAAATGAAATATATTATAATACTGGAGAATTAATGTATTCTGGAGAAATAAAATATGGTATCCCAAATGGAGAAGGTAAAATATATAACAAAAAAGGGCAGCTAGTATATGAAGGAGAATTTAAAAATGGCTATCCAGAAGGAAGAGGAAAAATATATATAAATGGAATTTTAAGATATGAAGGAGAAATAAAAAAAGG
>NZ_SOBG01000013.1 GCF_004365575.1 Hypnocyclicus thermotrophus | reverse complement strand
ATCCCCAGAAGGAGAAGGAAAAATATATGATAAAGAAGGGAAAAAGATATACGAAGGAAAAGAAGTAGAGCGCTACATGAAGTAGCGCTTAAGTAAAGGCAAAAAAATTAATTGAAGTAAAAAAAAATGTAAGTAAAAATAAATAAAAAAACAGATAATAAATATAATTGACATTATATTTATTATCTGTTATTATAAAATATAAGATAATTTTTATTCGGAATAATTATTATTTTTTATTTTTTTAATTTGAGTTTTATTGAATTTGGAGGTGTAAATAATAATGAACGTTTCAAAAATCGAAAATATGATAAATTATATTAATAGCTCTAAAACGCCTAAAAATAAAGCGTTTAATGAATTTGCTGTTGAATTTTACCTTGAAACGCGTGATATCCCTTTATCTAAGTTTTTAAAAGTACGTAATTATACTAGCAAAACTCCTAAAATTATGAACACTAAAAAAGCGGGAGAATTAATAATTGAAAGTAAGAATAACCCTAAAATTCTTACTTTTTTAAATGATAACGGATATAATGATATCCCAGAATTAAATTATAGTGCTATTATGCTTTTAAGGAAAGTAACTCCCGAAAAAAATTGGAAAAAAGTTATAAAATATTTAAAAGGTCAAGGTACTATAGATGAAATAAATAGAAAGAATAAAAAAACTTTATTACCAGAAGATAAAGAGAATATCGAAATATATTTAAAAGAAAAATTAGAAATTACTTCTGATGAGTTTCATAACTTTTTAAATCTTTATTCAAAAATTATAAATAATAAAGAACTTAAAAAATCTATAAATAAATTAGTATAAAAAAGATAAAATTATATTTTTTATCTTTTTTTATTATATAAATAATTTTTAATTAGTTTTATTAATTCTTTTATTCATTTTATTTAATAATACATTTGATACGGTTTCTTTTAGATGCAGTATCAAATGGATATAATTTATTTTATTATTTTAATATACATAAAATAAATTATCGGATTTTATTTAATATGATTTAGTTTCTTTATTATTATATAGGTGAAATAGATTACATTATTTTAATGTAATTGTTTTTTTAATAATAAAATTATATTACATATTTATGATTATAGGACATAAATATTCGATACTAATAGTTTCAAAATAACTAATATAATTAAAATCAAAAAATATATTTTCCATAGAAAGTATTTAATTCTTTATTTTTTATTTCAGATGAACTTTTTTTATATTGTTTATTAAAAAAACTCCAAATATTGTTAATAACAACTTAATTTTCTAAAATTATTATTTTTAATAAAATAAAATTTATTATCAATATATATACATTTCTTTTATTTAATTATAGGACTTATATTTGTTTAATATGATATCTTTATTTCTATTATCTACAAAAAATTTTCTTTTACTTTATTTAACTAGTTTCTATTTTCTATTTTTTACAAACTCTCAACAAAATTTATTTTATTCTATATTTAGTTTTTTTATTTATAAATTTCTTTCTTTTTTTACTACAAATATTATTCTTAATTCTTTAAAAATTAATTTTATTATATTAATTTATTATTAAATTCTTCTAATTTTTAATATAAGGCCCTATTAATGTTATTTTTATATTATTATATACTCTATAAATACTATAACACATCTCAAACCTTTCATATTGTTTCTAATTTTTTATTTAATACATTCTCACTAAATCCAACTTGCATAATATATAATTATACATTAATCATTTGCTTATTAATTGTAAAAATTTATTCTCTAAATCATCTATTAATTAATCCTAATAGTTTTATATTTTAATTTTTTTTAGTTAAATCTTAAATATCATTTTTTATTTGATTTGAAAATTTTTCATTGAGGCACGTACTTTATATTCTCATTAACTATAAATTTCTTATTAATTTTTTAAATATTTTATCCTTTTATTTTACAATTATCATTTCTATACAAAACTTAAATAAAATTTCTATTCTTAAAATTAATTTTGTATTAATATTCATTTGTTTAATTTTTATATTTTTTATTATTTTGTCACCTTTTATTTAATTTATAAGTTTATCAATCTTGATTTTCTCTCCTTAATAGAACCCATTTTTTTCAATAGATCCTCCATAGAATTATTATCTAATGTTGAGTTGTTGTCATCTTCGAAATTTAATAATTCTCCCACATGTTTAGCTATCAAATCAATTTCTATATTAACGTAATCTCATGTTTTTTTATTTGATAATATTATGTTTTCTTGTGTATAAAGTATTAAAGAAACACTAGAACTATTTTAATTATAATCATTTATTGTAATGCTATCTCCTAAAGATATAGTATTAATAATTTTTTAAGAGAATTCTTATTTTGATACAGTTAGGATTACTAATGAAAACATAAATTATTATCATGGTTTTTAATTTTTAAATTAAATTCCACCATTAACTACATCAATGTCAACCCCTTCTATAAATGATACTGGATTTTCGTCTCCTATTGTTTTAAGAGTAATACCGCATCTTTGTAGTATTCTTATTATATATATATTTAATTTACATATTTTTCCATGATTTCTGATTTCAATTTTAATTTTTTAATAATTTCTCAACTTTATTACTATTAAATATAATATTTTTATTTTCAAAAATTTTTTTTGAAAATAACTTTCATTTAAGTTTCTATCCTAATTATTAACATTTGAATAATTTATATTTTTTAAATTAACGTTATATAATTCTTTTATATAATCGATAATAATTTATGTTTTTTTCATTTTTCTTTCTTGGTTTTTAAAATTTATATTTTTTTATTTTCAAACAATTTTTATTTTCAAACAAAAATATTTTGTATAACAATAGGATAACGATATAAGTTTCTCTAATAAAAAAACAATAACCATTAGTAAAGTTAGTTTTTTACCAATAGTTATTGTCTAGAATCTGGGCGACTAATTAATTTATAGTCACTCCTTTAAAGTGAGAGAAAATTATAATCATGTATATTTTTAACTATGATTATAATTTTGAAAAAACATTTATTAAAAAATGAAGAAAGAAAAACAGGATTGTTATATATACAAATTTAAGGGAATCCTAAACTAAAGTTTTACTTTACCTATGAGTGTCTAAAAAAATTAATTTTTATTCTATCCATATTTATATATATAATAGTATATAACTTTTTCTATTTTCTTTCTTCAAAGTTTAAAACTAATTTTAAAGTATTTATATTATTTTTTATAAAGAAAGATATTTAGCTGCTATTTTTTCTACTATAATTTCTTCTTCTAATGAAGTTATCTCTTTTATTACATCCTTTATATTATTAGCTGCTATTTTTTCTTGCAATTCTTTAGCTTGTTCATCTTCTGCATTTTCATATTTTAATGCTGCTGCTATCCCATATATAAGATTTTCATTACTTGTACCATATTCTAAAGTTCCTCTTAAAGGTTTTATTAATCTATCATTAAAACTTAATTTTCTGAGTGGTTGTCTTCCTACTCTTTTTACTTCATCTTTTAAATATGGATTTTTAAATCTATTTAATATTTTATCTATATATTTATAATGTTTTTCTCTTTCAAATCCATATCTCTTTATAAGTACTTCTCCACTCTCTTTCATAGCATTTTTTACTATGTTTTGAATTTCTTCATTCTCTATACTTTCTTTTATAGTCTTATATCCTTTTAATACACCTATATATGCAGTAATTGCATGTCCTGTATTTAAAGTAAATAATTTTCTTTCTACAAACGCCATTAAATTATTTGTCAATTGCATTCCTTCTATTTCAGGAATTGTTCCTTTAAATAGTGTTTTATCAACTATCCACTCTTTAAACTCTTCAACTCTCACTCTTAATAGATCAGTGCTATCTTCCATTGGTGGTACTATTCTATCTACTGCTGAATTAGGAAAACCAATATATTTTTCAATAAATTCAGCTGTGTCGTTAGAAATATATTTTTCAATTTCTTCTTTCAAGAATGTAGAAGCTTTTATCATATTTTCACATGCTATTATATTTAAAAAACTTGTATTTCCTAATGCTTTTCTTTTTTCTATTCCTTCTGCTAATGTTTTGGCAATAATTGATAAAACTGTAGGCCCTACCGCAGTAGTAATTATTTCAGCTTCTGCAATTATATCTATTAATGATTTATCATTAGATAATACTCCATCTATATTTTTTACTATATTTTCTTCTTTTTTTTCTCCTACTATTTCTACAATATACTGGTTTTTATTTTTCATTTCATTTATTATTGATTCATTTATATCAGTAAAATATACTTTGTATCCAGATTGTGAAAGCAGTTTTCCAATAAATCCTCTTCCAATATTTCCCGCACCAAATTGTATAGCTATCTTCATTTTTCAATAACCGCCTTTCTTCATCCTAACTCTTTTTAATTTTTTAAATTATTTTTTATTTTTCTTAAAAAACAAAACTTATTTTAGAATATATAAATAGAGAGTGCCATCTTTATGTAAACTAAAAAAATATTTTATTCGTTTCTTTTGCCATTAAATTTTCATATCAAGGCACTCTCTCTACAACAAACTTTGTTATAATTAAACATATATTATATTTATTGTTTTATATTATGAAAGAATTATAAATATCATCTATATTTTTAGTTTTTCCAAGTTCTACGACTTTGTCTTCATCCTCTATTATATCTGCTATATTTGAAATAATGTCTATATGTTCATTGTTTTTACCAGCTATACCTATTAATAAATAGGCTTTTTCTCCATCAAAATCTATTCCTTCTGGGTATTGATTTATTACAATCCCTGTTTTTAGAACTTCTGCTTTTCCTTCAAGTGTTCCATGTGGAATAGCAACACCATTTCCAATATATACCGATGATTTTTCTTCTCTTTCTAACATGTACTTATAGTAATCTTTCGCTACATACCCCATATTTGCCATTTTTATTCCTATTTCTTTTATTGCTTCTATTTTAGATATTGAGGGTAATCCTAAAGTAATACCCTCTTTAACTAATATATCACTTTTAGCCTCATCTCTATCATTGGCTTTAGTTTCAATTTTAACCGTCCCTTTATTTATTTGTTTTTTTTTTAACTCTTCTACTAAATTATCGTAGAAATCTCCATCCATAAAGTTACTTATAGACATATGTATAGGACTTTTTACTACTGTTTTTGCTCTCGGTGTTAAATCTTTATGAGTTATAACAATATCAATATCTTCTGTAAGATTATTAATTGCTAAATTTGTTACATCTATATTTAATCCTGCATTTTTAACTTTTTTTCTTAAAAGACTTGCTCCCATTGCACTTGATCCCATTCCTGCATCACAAGCTACTACTATTCTAGATACACCAGTTACTGCATCTAATGAATTATTTGCTGAAGTAGATGGTTTATTTTTCATTGCTTTCATTTTAACTTCGGCTGCTTCAAGGTCTTCTTCTGCTTGTCCTTCTTTATTAAGAATAATTATTCCTACAAAGAACGAAACTGCTGCAGCTACCACTACTGCTGATATTGTTGCTAAAAACCCATCTTTTGGTGTCATTGCTAATGCAGCAAATATACTTCCAGGAGCTGCCGGTGCTATTAATCCACCTTTTAAGATTACGTTTGTAAATACTCCAGACATTCCCCCTAAAATAGCTGCTATTATTAATAATGGATTCATTAATACATATGGAAAATATATTTCATGTATTCCACCTAAGAAATGAATTATTATTGCACCTGGTGCTGATTCTTTTGCTGATCCTTTTCCAAAAAACCAATAAGCTAATAATATTCCAAGTCCTGGACCAGGATTAGCTTCAATAAAGAAGAATAATGATTTTCCTATTTCTGTTGATTGTTGAACTCCTAACGGTGTAAATACTCCGTGGTTTATTGCATTATTTAGAAATAATATTTTTGCTGGTTCAACAAGAATTGATGTTAATGGTAATAAGTTCATTTTTACTAACACTTGAACCGCATTTCCAAGACCTGTACTTGCTACTTCAACTGCAGGTCCCATTACTTTAAAGAAGAATAAAGCAAGTATCATTCCTATTATCCCCGATGAGAAGTTATTTACTAACATTTCGAATCCAGCTTTTATTTTCCCCTGTATTGCTTCATCAAATTTCTTGATACAATATCCACCTACAGGCCCTGCTATCATTGCACCCATAAACATTGGAATATTTGTTCCTATTATTACGCCTGATGTTGCTATTGCTCCTACTACTGCCCCTCTTTCTCCACCTATAACTTTACCACCTGTATATCCTATTAATAGAGGTAACAGGTAAGTTATCATTGGTCCTACTAATTTTGATAATGTTGCATTTGGCATCCATCCTACAGGAATAAATAATGCCGTAATTAATCCCCAGGCTATAAATGCTCCTATATTTGGCATTACCATCGAACTTAAAAATCTTCCAAAAGCTTGAACTTTTACTTTTAAATTTTGTTCACCTAGATTTTCTGATAAATTAGATTGACTCATTTAATTTTCCTCCTTTTAATTTAAAACCTAAACTTAATACTAAATTAACAGTAAAACTTTATAGTCATGGCAAATTGACTTTGTTTCTGTCTCTATATTAGCTATAAGTACTTTGTATGTTCAAATTATACTTTTATAATTCATTTCGTTCAATGTTCAAACGTTTCAACTGTATCCGAAATAAAGGTTTTCGTTTTTAAAAGAAACAAAAAAATTCTTTTTTTTTTGAAAAATTTTATTTTTTTTAATTTCATTACGAGTGAACTTGATTCTTTTTTTAAAAAAACAACAATTTGTCCACTTTAACAGTTTAATTTAACTTTTATACAGTAAATTAAAAAAGAGCAAGAAAAACTTGCCCTCACATAATTCTATTTCATCTTCTATGTTTTCATATTTTAATGCTGCTGCTATCCCATAAGATTTTCATTACTTATACCATATCTAGACTTTCTCTTAAAGGTTTTATTAATCTATCATTAAAACTTAATTTTCTAAACTATTATCTTCCTACTCTTTTTACTTCATCTTTTAAATATGGATTTTTAAATCTATTACGAAACAGCTTTTTACTGATCTCCATATATCATTAAAATTTCATAAATATTTTTCTGATTTTTATTGTATTTTCCATTATTTATATTAAAACTTTTAAAATATTCATTTAATTTATAAATATACGTTTCTCTCGTTATTCTTGCATTTAAAATAAAAAACATAACTCTATCACTTTATTTGACCAACCCGGTTTAATATCTTCATTTCCCGATTTTTTTATTACATTATTAAACTGAACTAAAAGAATCTTTATCAAAAATATACCCTGCATTTACATAGGAAATATTTACTTTATTTCTCATTTTTATAATATATTTCACTAGCAATACAGTATTCATTTATTCATTCCAATTCTCTCTATGTTTTTATATTAATTATATCTTTAAATTTCTTTTCCAATTGTTTTTTTATTCCTTCAAAATAATTGGATTCTATTTTTTTATCCTTTACAATCGCCAATTCCTATCTGCTAACCGATTTTTAGTAACCGATTTTTAGCTTTTTTCCGTTATAAATTTCTTTATCTCTACCGGATCATCTATTTCTTCTATAAATTCTATAAACTCATAATCTTCTACTAATGTAACAAGTTCTGTTAATGCTTCTATATGTTCATTTTGGTCTACACTTGAAAATGCTAGTATCATTTTTACTTTTTTATTTTCAGGAAAATCTACAACCTCTTTTAACTTAATTAAACTCATATCTGTTTTTAACACTGAATTCGTTAATCTTGCATGAGGTAGAGCTATTTTACCTGCCACTACCATATAGCTTCCATTCTTATTTACCGCCTCTATCATTTCATCTATATATCCAGGCTTTATAGAACCATTTTTTACTAATATTTTTCCTGCTTGTCTTATTGCATCTTCCCAATTATCGGCTTTACAATCCAATTTAATGTTCTTTATTGGTAATAACATATTTAAATTTTTCTTACCTAATTTATCCCTATCATCAAATAGTTTTCCTCTTAGAAATGTTTTAAGTTTATCTGCAAGAACTGCTTCATTCTCTATTTCACATTCCCCTTTTATTACTTCCATTAATTTTACTAATGATATTTTCTTTCTCACTTCTGTTAATCCATATTCTTCAAGTTTTTTTCTATCTGTTTTAGAAAATATAGGATTTACTTTTACTATTGGAAACGGATATCCTATTTTATCATCTACATCTAATGTTGATATTATAAGATCTATATCATTATAGTTTTCTATTTCCAAAAATTTATGATACGGTAATGTATCCAATACATTTACATCATATCTTTCCAATAGCTTTTGAGCTAATAGCTTTGAGCTTCCATATCCAAATCCACATACTATCATTACATTTTTAGTTTCTTTTTGATTATTAGCTTTTCTATCTATTGCTGTTTTAAAATGTATTGTTAGAAATGCTATCTCTTCATCTGGGACCTGTTTATTTATATATATCTGCAGTTTATCTTCACATACCTTTTTTACAATATCAAACAACTCATCATACAATTCCTTAACTTCATTCGATATCTCATTTTCTAATACTATATCATTTTTTATTCTATATATCGCTGGTTTCAGATGATTAAGTAATCCATCAAATAGTATCTTATCATTAGACAAATCTATTCCCAATGCTTTTCCTACATCCTTTATAATTTCATTTATTGATATCTCTATCTCTATCCAGTTTTCATAAAATGATGTATTAAAATTATATGAATGACTTCCTAAAAACAGTTCCGTTAAAAATAGTATTTCATATTCATTAAATTCTACATTAAAATTCTGTTCAAAATGAACAAGCTCTTTTATCAATACATTGTATTCTTTTGTACTTTTTAAAAATTTTTCATTTTCTTCTCTGCTTACTATCGTTTTTCCCTCTTTTAATCTTGTAAGGGCTATCATCAGATAAAATTGTAATACTCTATACGCTTCATCTGATATAACTGTCTGCAGCTCTCTTTCTATTCGTTTTATAAATATTCTTACATCTCTTATAGGAAAATTTTCAAAATATAATTTTAATTCATTTCTTATAAGTTTATATCCTAAAGTTTCATCTTTTCTTATTTTACTAATCAGTGTATCTTTTGATATATCAAGATATTCCATTAAGAATTTAAGTTGTGCTTTTCTTATTTTTTCTTCATTACCTTTTAATACAAGCCCTATTTTTGATAAAAATTTTAGTTTTAATTTACTCTCATTAAGAAATATTTTTACCTCTTTCAAATCAAGCTTTATAGTGCTTATACTTACAGAAAGAGTTTCTGAAATTTCATGCAGTCTTATTGCATCTATTGAAAATAATGCCAATGATTTTATATATTCTTTTCTTTCGTGCTTTGAAAATGTATAAAATCTGGTGTTTAATATCTCTATTATTTTATACAGATTTTCGTCTGTTTCATTTATCTTAAATAAACCTTTTGACATTTTTTCTATTTGATTAAGTCCATTTTTAGCCAGAAAATAGTTGATATTATCAATATCATATCTAATACTTCTTTCACTTACATCAAATATATTCGATATCTCTTTCAAAGAAACCGATTTATTATTATCTATCATATATTTAATTATTCCCAGACATCTTTTATTTAACAAATTTCTTCCTCCAAATCTAAAAATATTTGATATATTTCTTCAATATCTATGGCAGTTGAAAGCTGTTCTGATATTTTTTCATTATCTATTAATTCTGCTAATTTTGATATTATTTGTATATGTTTATCTTTTAATGCTGCTATCCCTATTATTATATATACTATTTTTCCATCTCCATAATCTATACCGTAAGGATATTGATGTATTACTATTCCACTTTGTTTTATATATGGTGTTCCTTTTGCTGATCCATGAGGAATAGCTATCCCATAACTAAGATATGTACTTGATACTTTTTCTCGTTCTAATATAGTCTCTATATATTCCTCTGTTACATAACCTTTCTCGAATAATTCTTTCCCGATATTTTTTAATGCTTTTTCTTTTTCTGTCCTTTTTAATCCGATTTGTATGTTTTCTCTATATAGTATTTTTTTATTTTTTACTATATTTTCTATTCTGTTTTCTTTTTGCTCTTTATTTTCTTTTTCAATGTTTAATTCTTTTTTATCTTTCATCAATTCAGATCTTTTAGTTTTATATTTTTTATTTATTTCTTCTGTTAGTTTTTCCTCTCTTACTATTTTTTCTATATTTATTATATTTTTTCTTTCTTTTCCCAATACTATATCTGAATCTATAGTGTTTTTTAATTTTTCTACCAATATATCATAAAATTTCGAATCCATAAAATCATCTATTGTTATTATATTTTTTTCACTCTCATTTACATCTATTCTATTTAATAACTGCTTATGCACTATTATTATATCTCCATTTTCAGGTATTCTATCTACCGAACTATTATCTACTTTTATATTCCTTATTCCTGCTTTTTTTATCTTTCTTTCCAACAGTGTTGCTCCCATTGCACTTGAACCCATTCCCGCATCACATACTACATATATATTTATTTTTTCTCTATATTTTATTTTTTCATTTACATAAATTCTATTAAACATATTATCTATCTCTTTTTTTCCATTCATTATTTCTTTTCTATTTAATATATAATATGATATTAAAAATGTTACTACCGTTGATATCATTACTCCAAAAAATACAATAATTTTATCTTTTACCGGTGCTAATACTAATAACATTATTATACTACCAGGAGAAGCTACCCCTACAAGACCTGCATCAAATCTTTGAAATATATATACTGCTGTTACTCCTCCCATTATTAACGCCGGTATAAGAGTCAATCTTCTTAACACATATGGAAAATACACTTCATGTATCCCTCCTATAAACTGTATAAAAATATTTGAGGCTATATCCTTTGTTTTAACATGATTCTGTTTCTTTTTTTCATAAAAATAATATGCTAGCAATACACCAAGTCCTGGACCAGGATTTGTTTCTAATAAAAAAAATATCGATTTTCCTTTTTCGTTAAGTTCCGCTAATCCTAATACTGATAATACCCCATGATTTATCAGATTATTCAAAAAAAACACTTTTGCCGGTTCTATTATAACGGAAAATAACGGAAAATAAGTTATATTAAATATAGTTTCTTTAAATCTATTTAGAAATTTCACCTGTACATATCCATAAACTGGTAAAATATATACAAATAGCATAATTAAAAGAAGACTTATAAAGACTGTTCCTAAATTATTTAGTATCATCTCATATCCGGGATATGGTATCTTTTTTATCTGTTCTCTATATTTTCTAATTACTATACCTGCTATTACTCCTATCAATATTGGGCCTAAAAATGATTGAAAACTATATTTTGATAATACTCCTCCCATTACTATTACTGCTGTTATTCCACCAAATTTATTCTCTATTGTTCTCCCTGCGGTATATGTTACTACTACTGGTATAACATATTTATGCATTATATCTTTAAAATCATTTAACATTGAATATTCCAAACCGAAAAAACTCAAAATTCCAAGCAGAATAAAAAATGGAATATTCTCTAATATGATTTTACTTATTAAATTAGCTACTCTTTTATATATTCTCTTTCTCATTTTAACCCCCGAAAGATTTAATTGTTTTTTTACAAAGTGTTAATTATTAACTATTTTCGTCTATATATTGTATTATTTTTCCAATATAAATACAACATCAAATAATTCTGTTTTATTCGAAATAAATTCTTTCGAATTTTTATGAAAGAATTTATACCTGAAAATGCATTATTTTCCCTATGCTTTCTATGTTTTTTTTGCTATAATTCTTATGTTCGTACATTTAAAATTTTATATTTCATATAAGTTGAAGATTTCTTATATATTTTAAGTTTAACACCTTGTTATGAATATCTCAACTTATATCAATTAGAAGGAAATAAAAAAAAGATTTAGCGCCAGAACTAAGTTAAAAATACAAAGTTTTACTTTAATTAAATTTTTTTATCTTAGTTGACGAGGAGAGAAGTTATCGAATTTTCGGCGGATGCTTCTACGGTTGCTGCAGCCTTAGAAATACACAAATCTATAAGGTGACTTATAGGACAAAAGTATTCAAGCAGCGTTTCCTTCTAAAATCTAAAAATTACAGGAGGAATTTTTATGTGTGGAATTGTAGGTTATATTGGTGATAATAATGCTAGTGAAATTATTCTTGATGGTTTAGAGAAGCTTGAATATCGCGGTTATGATTCAGCCGGGATTGCTGTTAACTATAATCAAGAGCTTATTATCAGAAAAAAAGAGGGGAGACTTAAAGTCTTAGATGAAGATCTTAAATCTAATCCTATTGCAGGAAATATTGCTATTGGACACACCAGATGGGCTACTCATGGTGCTCCTTCCGATGAGAATTCTCATCCTCATTTTAACTTGGATAAATCTATTGCTGTTGTTCATAATGGGATTATCGAGAATTATATGGATATTAAAAAAGAACTTACTCAATTAGGCTATAACTTCTTTTCTGAAACTGATACTGAAGTTATTCCTCATCTTTTAGATTTCTATTCTAAACAATCTGATGATTTCTTTAGTGCTATACAAAAAACTCTTAAAAAAGTTAAAGGTGCTTATGCTTTAGGTATCCTAAATACTAAAAATCCCGATACTATTTTCTGTGCTAGAAAAGACAGTCCTTTAGTTATTGGTAAAGGAACTAATGAAAACTTTATCGCTTCCGATGTTCCTGCCCTTTTAAAATATACTAAAGAGGTCTATTTCTTAGAAAATGAAGAAATCGGAGTTATCACTAAAGATTCTATTGAAATTTTTGATCTTGATAAAAATGTTATTAATAGAGATCTTCATACTATCGAATGGTCTATGGATCAAGCTACTAAAGCTGGCTATCCTCATTTTATGCTTAAAGAAATTCATGAGCAGCCTCAAGGTATCAGAGAAACTCTTAATAGAAGATTAGATGAAAATAACCAAATTATGTTTGATGATATTAATCTTGATAAATCTAATATCGATTCTATCACTAATATCTATATTATCGCTTGCGGTACTGCTTATAACGCGGGATTACAAGGTAAATTTGCTCTGCAAAAAATTGCTGGAATTAAAGCTGATGCTGATATAGCTTCGGAATTTAGATATTCTGATCCTTTTATTGATGAAAACACTTTAGTTATCTTAGTAAGTCAATCTGGTGAAACTTTAGATACATTAGCCGCTTTAAGAGAAGCTAAATCTAAAGGTGCTACTACACTTGCTATTACTAATGTTATCGGTTCATCTATCGCTAGAGAAGCTGATAATGTTATCTATACTTGGGCTGGCCCTGAAATAGCTGTTGCATCAACTAAAGCTTATACTACTCAAGTTGTCGTATTCTATATGTTAGCTCTTTATTTAGCTGATATTAAAGAAAATATTTCTAAAGAAAATTATTCTCATATAGTAGATGAATTGTTAGCTATACCGGATAAAGTACAATCTATTATTGAAACAGAAGAAAAAATTAAAAAAATAGCAGAAAAAATCAAAGATAATACTAATGGATTCTTTTTAGGAAGAGGTTTAGATTATAGTATAGCTACAGAAGCATCATTAAAAATGAAAGAAGTTGCGTATATGCATACAGAAGCATTTGCTTCAGGAGAATTAAAACATGGTACAATAGCATTAATAGAAGAAAATGTACCAGTAGTTGCAATAGCAACACAAGATAATTTATTTGAAAAATCATTATCAAATATTAAGGAAGTAAAAGCAAGAGGTGCCTATGTAATAGGAGTAACTCAAATAAGTAATAGAACAATAGAAGAAGTAGCAGATGAAGTAATATTTATACCGGAAACAGATGATCTGATAGCAGGAATAACGGCAATAGTGCCATTACAATTATTAGCATATTACGTATCAATATTAAGAGGGCTTGATGTAGATAAACCTCGTAACTTAGCTAAATCTGTTACTGTTGAATAAATTTAAAAATTGTTTTTTTTTTTTAGTTATGTTATATTATCTATAGCATAACTTTTTTTTAGTTT
>NZ_SOBG01000012.1 GCF_004365575.1 Hypnocyclicus thermotrophus | reverse complement strand
TGTTATTGTTTTAAATTCTTCTCTAAAGTTTTTTACTCCTATTTTTCTTTCTAATCTATCTAATGCTTTTATTACCGAGTTTTGTGTTTTATTAGGCAATATTTCTATTATTTCTTTTCTGCTTGTTCTTTCTGTTAAAACTAATAAAACTTTTCCTTCTTCTTTTTTTTAATTTCCATCTAATAACACTATCTTCTTTTTTATCTTTTCATTAGATCTATAATTTCCAAAAGAAATTGAAAATATATTTACATTCCACTATGGTCTTATTAAAATCTCTGATTTGATTTTTTCTTTCAATGTGTTTAGCTTATTTACATTCCACTATGGTCTTATTAAAATAAAAGAAGAAAATGACGTTAAAAGGACGTACAAATATTTATTTACATTCCACTATGGTCTTATTAAAATTCTGATTTGATTTTTTCTTTCAATGTGTTTAGTTCATTTACATTCCACTATGGTCTTATTAAAATGTTTCGAATGGAAGAAGATGATGAAGAGGAGTGTAATTTACATTCCACTATGGTCTTATTAAAATCTCTCTGATTTGATTTTTTCTTTCAATGTGTTTAGCTTATTTACATTCCACTATGGTCTTATTAAAATATTCTTTAATTGAAATCACTTCCAACTCTTCGATTGTATTTACATTCCACTATGGTCTTATTAAAATCGTAATTTTTATTTTTATTTTTAACAATGTACGTAACATTTACATTCCACTATGGTCTTATTAAAATAGATGGTATATATACAGTCTTTGATAATATCAATTAATTTACATTCCACTATGGTCTTATTAAAATCATTGATTTTGCACCTGCTAGAATAGTTAAAAAAGAATTTACATTCCACTATGGTCTTATTAAAATTTAAAGATGAGGAACTTGAAGATGAATTGGCTGAATATTTACATTCCACTATGGTCTTATTAAAATCTCGATGTTTTAAAAACGAGTAGACGAAGAAATAAAAAAAATTTACATTCCACTATGGTCTTATTAAAATCTGTCTTTAGGATGGATAGAGGATTTGGGGGTAGAAATTTACATTCCACTATGGTCTTATTAAAATCACAGATGTAAAAAAATTAAAATCAAGACTTGGTAAAAATTTACATTCCACTATGGTCTTATTAAAATCATTGATTTTGCACCTGCTAGAATAGTTAAAAAAGAATTTACATTCCACTATGGTCTTATTAAAATTGTCTTCTTTTTCTTCGTCCGGTAAAATGTCCCAATTATTTACATTCCACTATGGTCTTATTAAAATTATATGTCAACAGTTTTTTTTAAAAAAATAAAAAAATTTACATTCCACTATGGTCTTATTAAAATTCAAATCAGAGAGCTGGTATCGTCAAAATGTTCAAGATATTTACATTCCACTATGGTCTTATTAAAATATAATCTTCATTTTTATTTTTAATAATATACGAAGTATTTACATTCCACTATGGTCTTATTAAAATAGACTGATATCTGGTTCGTATTCCAAAAATTCGTCAAGATTTACATTCCACTATGGTCTTATTAAAATCGCAAGAATTGTTGGATACAAACGATTCATTCTTAGAAATTTACATTCCACTATGGTCTTATTAAAATTCATCTAATCTAATTTCAATACCTAAGTAATTTAATATTTACATTCCACTATGGTCTTATTAAAATTAAATTTGAATTTTTAAAAAACTATTGACATATATAATTTACATTCCACTATGGTCTTATTAAAATGGGACACATTGACGTACACCGAAAAAGAAAAGGTACTTATTTACATTCCACTATGGTCTTATTAAAATCGCATAATCCTCATTTTTATTTTTAATAATATACGAAGCATTTACATTCCACTATGGTCTTATTAAAATATTATTAATTGTTTATTTTAAAAGATTCTGACACACACATTTACATTCCACTATGGTCTTATTAAAATAAAATAATAATGTATACATGGAAAACTGAAGATATGTATTTACATTCCACTATGGTCTTATTAAAATAAAATAATAATGTATACATGGAAAACTGAAGATATGTATTTACATTCCACTATGGTCTTATTAAAATCCCGATACCAGTCTTCTGTTTTTAATGCGCTGATATCATTTACATTCCACTATGGTCTTATTAAAATGATGGTATAGGAGCAATGATAAATTATTATATAAAATTTACATTCCACTATGGTCTTATTAAAATGCCCCCTCCTCTTCGTCTACTTCGTCGATCCGGAATGATTTACATTCCACTATGGTCTTATTAAAATGCAAGAATTGTTGAATACAAACGATTCATTCCTTGAGATTTACATTCCACTATGGTCTTATTAAAATGATCTCTGATTTAATTATTTTTTTTAATGCACTTAAATCATTTACATTCCACTATGGTCTTATTAAAATAACCCCTCATCGAGATTAAGGATTGTACTCTTAATCTCAATTTACATTCCACTATGGTCTTATTAAAATAACAATTATATAGAATATGACAATAATTTTCCAGAAAATTTACATTCCACTATGGTCTTATTAAAATTGGCTGTCTCGATTGACAGAGGCGAGTAAATTAAATGAATTTACATTCCACTATGGTCTTATTAAAATTGTCCCAATTTGGGACAACTTCCCGAAACCAGTCTTCATTTACATTCCACTATGGTCTTATTAAAATTACAGTATAATTTTTTAAAAAACTATTGACATATATAATTTACATTCCACTATGGTCTTATTAAAATTCTCTGATTTGATCCTTTCTTTTAATATTGTTAAATCATTTACATTCCACTATGGTCTTATTAAAATCCCCGATACCAGTTTTCTGTTTTTAATGTGCTGATATCATTTACATTCCACTATGGTCTTATTAAAATCCCGATACCAGTTTTCTGTTTTTAATGTGCTGATATCATTTACATTCCACTATGGTCTTATTAAAATTTCAATGTTGCGTTCTTTGCCTTAGACCTTTTATAATTTACATTCCACTATGGTCTTATTAAAATTCTCCAATTTCATTTTCAAACATAGATGGTAAAATTGATTTACATTCCACTATGGTCTTATTAAAATTGTTCCAAAAAATATTTTCCAAAGTATCTTTTCTTTTTATTTACATTCCACTATGGTCTTATTAAAATCCATATATATTTTATACTATATTTTTATTAACTTTGCAACCCTATTTCTATCGTTCTCTAACTTTTTATATAATTCTTAACTATTTTTTTGTGTCTCATTTTCACATTCTAAACACAAAGTATTAATTTTATTGCTTCAAATAAAAACTGTCGTTCCCCTATGTTTTTTACACTATTACAGATCGACAGTTTTAAAAAAAATTCGATGTCTTATCATCTTCTAATCCCCAAAACTCCTTATCAAGCCATCTTTCATTTCTACTTTTAAATATTATTATAGAATCCTTATCTTTTCTTATATATTCATCTAGTTCATATCTCAATTTCACTATTTGAGCTCTTGACAACTCTCCTTCAAAAGTAGAGTTTTGTATATGATACATGTATTTTTTACATATCTTATATACATTTCTCAATACTTTCTGTCCAATAGCACTATCTAACTTTACATCATACACTAAAATAACATACAATTATATCACCACCATATTTTAAATCCTTCATAATTTTTTTCGCCTAATATATGTTTTATTATCTTATAACATTCTAAACGTATAAGGTATCTATAAGACACATTTTTCTTTAACACTTTGTGTCTTATTCTCTGTTTCAATCTACTGTCATACTTTTGTAATATCACTTTTCTAGCACTATCTTTCAAATAAAGAGAATTCATCTCCTTTTCAAAACTATCTTCATTTATCATATTTTTATTTAGTAACGAAAATATCATTCTTTCTCCTAATATAGGTTTAAATATCTCCGCTATATCAAGACTTAATGAAAATCTCTTAGTGCTTGGTTCATGTAAAAAACTAATTGTAGGATTAAGCTGAGTATGATATATCTCACTTAATACTGTTGTATAAACCAGTGAATTTACATACGACAATAGAGAATTAATCATATTATCCGGTGGATGTTTTACTCTCTTTTCAAAATTTATATCCTGATTTACTATCTTATTCCAAGCTCTATAATAGCCTTCACGGATATTCCCCTCTACTCCCATTAATTCATTAATCTCATTTTGCCTATCAAGATGTTTTCTTAAATTCTTAATTGTCTTTATCTCATCTTCTAAGTCTCTTCCTCTCTCATTATAATATCTTAGGTTTCTCTTTATATTATAACTTGCAGATTTTAAAACTTCTCTTGCCAGTTCTACTCTTTTTTCTTTACTTCTATAATGTTCTACCTGTTTTACCAATAAAGAACCTGATACTAACTTTTCTTTAGGATAATATGAGCCTGAATAAAATCCGTAATAATTGAAAAAATGTAAAATTATACTATTTTGTGATAAAAACGTCATCAATTTAGAGTTAACATTCACCTCTCCCATAATATAAATCTCTTTTACTGTTTCAATAGGAATTACTTTTTCACTTCCATCACAGGCTTTTACTATCAAATTATTATCTTTTCTTCGAAGCTCACCATTTTTCAGTAGATAATATGTATTTTTCATATTAATCACCATTCTTTAGATTTATTTTAGATGTAACATAATTCATAGTAAGAGCATTTTTTACATATCTTACTGTCAATGATACTTGGCATCTTTTGATCTCTTACTATTTTCTCTATTTCCAGTAATATTTTTTCTATCTCTTCTTCATCATCTTTATTTAGTTCTACGTCTACTCTCTTTTTTAATTTAGGATAATCAAGTATTGCCTTAATATCTTCCACTCCATGTTTTTTCAGATAATATATATAATACTTTACCTGCCATATAGAAGCCTCTTCCATACTATCTGATTTCTTTATTTCATGTATCACTTTACGATTCCTCATAAAATCAATATTAATAGTCTCATTTATCATTATATGTTTTCTATCTCTTTTATAGCTTTTTTCATCTATAAGTTTTCCTATTTCCACAGCTTCACTGTTACTCTCCATCTGTATCTCATTTCTAAAATACCAGAGTTTTCTTTTACATATGAAATAATAATAAAACATTATTCCTGTTATCTTTAAATTTTGTTTCATACCATCACCTGACTAACAATCGAAAGGATCAATTTTATTTTTTTTATTTTTAAAACTTACTCCTACATCCTTACTATACTCACAATCAAATATATACAATATTTCATACTTATTTATTTTTATCATTTCATCGTAAGTTCCATTTTTAAAAGCATAATATGGTATAGAAACTGAGAATTTTAATATCTCTATTTTAGCCAGCTCTTTCTCTCTTCTCAATGCTTTTCTCTCTTCTGCACTATTATCTTTTTGATTTACTTTTTCTAAAATTTCTAAATTTTCATCTATCTCTATTTTATTCTCTCTATAGATTTTTTTTGGAATTATTGTTACACTCTCTATATTTCTAAACATATTTCTTACTTCTGTTTTACTTTTTTCATAATCATCTATCTTCTTTACATATGAAATATTTTTTTTAATTAATTCATAATATTTTGTATCTTTTATTTTTTCAGTAGAATACACTCTATTTATTAATTCCAATTTCTTTTTTTCATCTATTTTTCCATCAACTTCTTTTAAAATATCCTTAGAAAATTGAAATATATCTCTATCTATTACTTGCCCTACTCCACTGCACTTTTTTTCTCCACCATTAAATACAAAACAATTATAAGTCTCTTCTTTAAACTCTCTTTTTCTATAACACCTTCCCATCCTTTGAAATAAACTATTCAAATCAGAGAGTTCTGTAAATAGCAAATCATAATCAATATCCAAAGAAGCTTCTACAATCTGAGTACTAACCCATATTCCATAATCTTTACTTTCTATCTTCCCAAGCTCTGTTATTCTCTTCTCTTTGACTTTTCTATCTTTTTTAATAAATCTACTATGTAAAAGTTCTACTTTTTCTATATTATTATCTATTAATTTTTGATACATCTCTTGTGCTTTTTTTACAGTATTACAAATTACTAAAATCTTATTCTTATTATATTTTTCTATTATATCCTCTGCATTTATCTCTTTTTCTTCTATTTTTATACTATGTCTAACTTTCTCATTTATAAAGTCTCTTTCTGCTCTTTTAAAACTTATTTTCTCTTCTTTCATAATATCAAGTAAAAATTCAGGCAATGTAGCTGTTAAGATTGCAAATTTCCCACCTAATCTACTTATATAGTACAATCCCAAGACTAAATAAGCTATTAAGTCATAAGAATACATCTGTATCTCATCTATTACTATTTTAGAATATGATAAAGTGGCTAAGATTGGTTCAAATCCTCTATATCTAAATACAAAATTAAATAACTGGTCTAATGTAGAAATTGTCAATGGCATTGATAGTTGTTTTGTCTTAGTATAATAATTTTCAATATCCAAATCATCTTCATTTAAATTTACATATTCACTATATGTATCAGAGTGTAAAACTCCTATTTTCTCTGAATAAGACTCTTCTATAATCTCATCTTTTATTCTTTCATATATTTTATTAATTGCAGTTTTAAGAGGTAATGTAAAAAATCCTTTATTATTCCCTATCCATCTTAATCCTGCCTCTGTTTTTCCCATTCCTGTTTGTGCTACTACTATTACATTTTCATTTTGATTTTTTCCCATAAATACCTGTAATTCATTCCATTTCACTTGTTTTTTCTCTCTCCAGCTATCTAAAGATTTATTTAAAAAAACATTTTCAATCTCAACTTTTATATCAGAACTTGCAGCATAATCTATCCGATTTAAAAGTCCTTTTATCATAATATATTTATAAAATAGTTCTTCATTTTCTTTCTCACGAATTCTGCTATTATTAAAATATTTAATACTTGGTTTTTTTAAACTTTCAATTTGAATTTTATCATAAACAAAATTCTTTATCTCTTCTTTCATTAAATCAAGCTCTTCTTCAAATTTTTCTAAATCATACTCTCCTCTTTCATGATGATAAGCTATTGCTTGTAGTAATACCCTTATCTCATCTATTTGGAATATATCTTTTAATCTCTTGGTATCAACAAATCCTATACTTAAAATATTGTGTGCTACCTCATCTTTATCTCTTTTCCCTGTTTTTAGTTTTTTTTGAAATTTTGAATTCATTTTTCCTAAATCATGATAAATACAGGCTAATTTTAAAATATCCCAATTTATTTCTAAATTGGGATATATATCTTTTAGTATATTATAGTTTTCTAATAATTTATCTGTATGTTCCTGTATTGTTTCTCTAGGATTTGATTTTGCTAAATAAAGCATATCTCCCCCTTATACTGCAAAGACGATTTTTTTATCACTATCTAATAGTATCTTTTCATTTTCCACGGCTAATACTCTTGAAGAGTAGACTACCTCTACTTTATTCCATTTCCTGATAACTCTATTTCTTCCATAATCTTTTTTTTTGTAATTTTTATTTAATTTATATCTTGTCCCTTGATTACTTGTTTTATTACCATTTCCTAACAGCATTATCTTTCCATCTTTTATCATTTTTAATGGAATATACACAGAGTAATTGTCACCTAGAGATAAATCTTCTTCTAACTCTTCTTCAAAAATCTCAACTATTTTTACCTCTCCTATTACCGCCAAATCTTCCCACCTACCCAAAGCTGGAAATATTTTAGGAAAGTCTAAACTATTTTTTATTTCTTCAATTAAATCCTGATTTTCAGGAATTATATGAATTAACAATTCTACATCTGTTAAAAGTTCTACTGTAGAAATACCTCTACATATTCCAAATTTATCTGCTTGTAATTGATGTCTGCCCTTATCAAATTCCATTCCATTTTTAAACTCATATCTTGTATATAAATCATTTACTTTTGAATGATATTTTCCCTGAATACTTATTTTCATCTCTTGATACTCTTTGTATCCACATAAATTATGTACCATTCCTATTACTGTGGAATAAGGTGGTAAAGGATAAGTTTCTTTTAACTGAAAACTTGAAGGAATCTTATAATTTACCATATTTTGATATAGTTTAATTCTAATTGCTTTCATAATACTCACTTACTTTTCCTTTTATTGTAGAGAAAAATTCAGGCATAGATTTTGCCTTTAATTCTTTTTTTATCTCTTCATCATTATCAAATTTCCCTTCAATTAATCCACAATAAGTATCATTTTTTATACTGTCAAATAACACCTCTTTTATAGAATTTACTAATATTCTATTATTTTTTATATCTAGTATATTTTGAAAAACAGGATTTTTTACATTATATACTCCACCTATTACAAATAAAGGTTTTAAATCTTCTCTTCTTCCTCTTATATCTCTATATAATAAAGCTATTGTATCAAGTAGTTTATTTACTCTTCTTGCTTTTTCTTTATTATCAAGACTTATATTATCATTTTCATCTATTCCTATTTTTTCCAAATCTGCTGTAATTGTATATTTATAATAAGAATGATGAATTTCAGATTGAGCTATATTCATTCCTTTCATTCCATCTTCATTTCTATCAGCTAAACCTTTATTAGTTAAAAAATCTAAATCCCCCTTAAAAGTTTCTAATGAAATTGCATTTGATAATCTCACTCTTGCTGACCTTGTTTTTCCATCTGAACCTTTTACTGTTTTCATATATCCAAAAAAATCTATTTCAGGATAATCTTTAATTGTAGAATCAGGATGAAATTGAACTACTTTTTTTTCAACCTTTACTTTTGCTTTTTCCTCTCCTAACTGCTCTATAATATTATATCTTATTGCCTGTCTTGAAATATAAGTATATTGCTCCCCTCTTCCTCTTGCCATTTTTTTTAAAGAAGCTACATTCCCTATCCCTTCACCATAATTTGCACTTTCCGCTTCAAATATCATCGATAAAATTAATCCTTTATTTTTCATTATTTACTCCCCCCATTATTTTTATCTTTTTCATTTATTAATCCACTTACAAAAGCATAGCCAATCGTTTTAAAATTCTCATCCGATTTCAAGGCTTCTATAAATATTTTAGGAACCGTTTTCCCTATATATAGATAACAATTCATTATTACATCCATAAACATATCTTTATTATTTGTTTTCAAACCATTTAATAATCTATAACAAATTCCACCTATTTTATTTTCAGAATTTCTATTTTCATATTCTGTTCTTAAAAAATATCCTTGCTTATTTGCACTATCAATAATATCTTTTTCTATATTTTCCACAAATCCCACTCCTTTTAAAAATTTAATATTGATATACATCATACTTTTTAAATGACTCATTTTATAATGAGCATCCACAGGTTTTGACAATTTTAAACTTAGTAATTTATGAATGAATAAAAATAAATTTTCTCCATTCATTATTTTTTTTAGAACTTCTTCATAAATATTAAAATAGGTATTTATTTCATTAAATCCAGTTTTAATTAGTTTATTCAAATCATCTCTTGAGCTTCTTAATACTTCTAGTAATTTTTTAGATAAAATATTAAATCTATATTTTTCTTCATCATATCTTACAAGTTGAATATCAGACAATTCATATTTTACCTTATCATTTATTTCTTCCTCTAAGGCTATAATCATAGCTCTATATGTAAGAGAATTATTTGTTTCGTGTTCTTTTAAAATTTCATCTCGTACTTTTTGATTTATATTTATAAGCGAATCAATATTTGAATTATCATTTATAAATATTCCCTTTGAATATACATAATTTATTCCAGCAGGAACACAAGAATAAATCAATTTGCAAATTGGACAAACTGCTACATCATTAGTAAAATTCCATACATGAGATGATTTTCTCTTTGTATCAAATCCTGTCGCATTTAAAAAACTCAAATCATTATTTAAATCTTTCATTTCTCTATCACATAAAAAACAATTATATTTAAATTTATCTTTTTTTACCTTATTATATTCTATTGTTGAATCTACAAAATATTTTTTATAATCAATATACATATCTTTTTCTTTGGTTCGAGCATTTAAAAAACATACTCCATTCCATCCATTTTTTATAATGTTGTACATTACATTTTTTCCTGCTAAGTATTTTTTTGATTCGTCCTCTTTAAAATAATTAATAATTTTTATTATTTTTTCTATCATTAATTTTATATTATTTAAAATATCTTGAAATTCTTGATTTTTTTTCAAATTAATTGTAGAAATTTCTTTTTCAGCTAATTTAATATCAAAATCATTATTTATTAAATCATAAGCTGCGATATAACTATTACTTTTTAAATATTTTTTCAATACATCTCTAATATAAGAGTTTAATTCTTCTAATGATTTTTCATTAAAATTTTGAAATCCATCTTCTTCCCAGTACTCTATTTTATTCTGAAAACTTATAATCTTATACCATGAGGTAAATTTTTCATACTTTTCAATAAAATATTTAAAATATTTCTCTTCAAAATTTTCTAATGAATTAATCTCAAATTCTAAAAAATTATCTTTTATCTGTACTTTATCTCCATTATGCTCTAATATATTATATAATCCTACTACTCCAGCATTATAAAGCCAATCAGATAACTCTATTTTTATTTTATTATCTTCCACTCTCTCACCTCCTACTCCACATCTACATATCCAAATCCCTGTGACGATTTAGCAGAAAATCCTGCCTTATAAAAATAATCTAATAAGTAGTTTTCTCCTTTTAATCTAAACTGCCCCAAAGTACATGGTATTGTTATTCCATAATTTTTCACTACTATTTTTTTAGCTGATAAGATTTCTATCTCAAGCTTGTCAATATCATCTCTTACATCCCACTCAAAACAATCTCTCATATTGTTATATAAATTATTTTTTAATACCTCTATAAATTTATCATCTTCAAAACTGTAGTAACTGTCTTTATTTGTCTCACGATTATGTTCTTTAGCGATAATAGGGGATTTTGTTTTGAAAATAACTTCATTCCTAAATTTTTTCTCTCTTTGCAGTGATATTTTCTCTATTTGAAAAAGATCTCTAAACTCTTTATTTTTCATATTCAATAAAGAGTTATAAAAATGTATTCCCATCTCATTTTCATAAACAGATAGATTCAATATGAAATCATCATTATTCAATAATAACTTTCCATCTTTAATCTTACTGTTTCTAAAGTAAGGTGAAAATGTCATCTGCTTTCTTATTGGATCTTTTTCATGATAATATTTATCAAAAATATCACTATCGTAATCTGATAATGCTGTTTTAAACATTGATAAAAACTTTCTCCTATAATCAAGATCAACATTTTTATCCAAAGCCTTTAATCTTAAAGAAAAACGCATGTGATCCCTCCCTTTTATAATCAAATTCTATTTAAAGTGTCATAAACCTTATGTTCCGTAATTATGCCTTCTAATTCATTTCTAAATGTTGAGATTTTTTCAATTATATATATAATTAGTTTTGTTGCTCATTATTTTTTTATAAAAGTGATATTTTTATCTATTAGATTACATAAAAAAACAAACAGAATTGAGAGTTTTATTATAAATAAGAATTCGTAGAAATAGAATAATTAGATTATAATCTTTTTACACTTCTATATCATATCAATTTATTAACCTGAACATATATATAAATTAAAAGTTTAATTACATACATTTCCTCTTACATTAATTTAATTAATTTTTCTTCATAGAGCTTCTTTTGAAGTTTTAAATCCAAACATCTTCTTTTAATAATTATTCATCTCACCTACAGTAGTATATTACCATATTTTTAATAAAATACAAATATTTTTTTAGAGAATTATTTACTTAACTTCCTATTTTATTTACCTCTTCTTTTCTTAGATCTTTAAAACATCTTCCCCTTTTTAGAAATCTTCTTATCCATTTACTACTTCCTTTATATGATTTCTCTATCTTTTCATAATTTAAAAAATTCACTTCCATTATCTATTATTATTATTTTAAATTCTTTTCTAAAGTTTTTTACTCCTACTTTTCTTTCTAATCTATCTAATGCTTTTATTAGCAATTTTTATGTTTTATTTGCTAGTAGTTCTATTATTTCGTTTCTACTCACTCTTTCTGTTAAAACTAATAAAACTTTTCCTTCTTCTTTTTTTTATTTCCGTCTAATAACACTATCTTCTTTTTTATCTTTTTATTAGATCTATAATTACCGTAAGTTAATTTTTCTCAATTTATCTAATAATATTCTTTTATCTATATAATTATAAATTATTTTCTAATTCACTTTTATCTTGAATTTATTTTTTGTTTTTATTTCTTTTGCTATTACTTTTGGTAAATATTTATCTTTTCTTTTTTCTTCTATAAATTTACCAAACTCCTAATCACTACTTATTTTTAAACATTCTTCTTTGTTTGATGTATCATTTTTTCTTTTTTTTTTAAATATTTTTTTCATAATGAAAATATAAAAAAACTACCTTTATTCTAAAAGGTAGTTTGATATAATCTATACAGTTGTTATCTCTTTTTCTTTTTTAGCGTATAAATCATCTATTTTTTTAATATATTCATCAGTTAATTTTTGAACTTCATTTTCATATCTTTTTAGATCATCTTCTGTAATTTCAGAATCTTTTTCTAATCTTCTAAGTTTATTATTAGTATCTTTTCTTACATTTCTTATGGCTACTTTTCCTTCTTCAGCTTCTTTTTTAGCCAATTTAGCATATTCTTTTCTTCTTTCTGCTGTTAATTCTGGGATTTGTAATCTAATAACTTTTCCGTCATTATTTGGAGTTAATCCAAGATTAGAGTTTACTATAACTTTTTCTATATCTTTTATAATTGATTTATCCCAAGGATCTATTACTAGTAATCTAGCTTCTGGTGCTGATAAATTTGCTACTTGGTTTAATGGCATCTCTGAACCATATTGATTTACTTTTATTCCGTCTAACATAGATACATTAGCTCTTCCAGCTCTAATAGAAGCAAATTTATGTTTTGTAGCTTCTACAGCTTTGTCCATTTTTTCTCTTGCATCTGTAATAACACTTTGAGGCATATATTCTCACTCCTTCTTATTTTTTATCACATATTATAATATAACTGTAATAATACTATCTGTCAATATTTTTTTATATTTTTTCTACAACTGTTGTCCCAATATTTTCACCATATATTACTTTTTTCATGTTTCCTTCTTGAAGTAAATTAAATACTAAAATTGGAAGTTTATTTTCTCTACAAAGAGATATCGCTGTAGCATCCATTACTTTTAAATCTTTTGCAAGTACTTCATCATAAGTTACTCTATCATATTTTATTGCATCATCATGTTTTATAGGATCTTTATCATATATTCCATCTACTTTTGTAGCTTTTGCTACTAAATCAGCATTTATTTCTATAGCACGAAGAGCTGCAGCTGTATCAGTAGTAAAATATGGATTACCTGTTCCCGCACCAAATATAACAACTCTTCCTTTTTCTAAATGTCTAGTAGCTCTTCTTTTTATATATGGCTCTGCAATTTTAGGCATTTCTATAGCTGTTAATACTCTAGTTGGTATTCCTAATTGTTCTATAGCATTTTGGAGTGCCAAAGAGTTTATTACTGTAGCTAGCATTCCCATATGATCCCCTGTCACTCTATCTACCCCTTGATCTTTTCCTGATAAACCTCTAAAAATATTACCTCCACCAATAACTATAGCTAACTCCATTCCTGTATCATATATTTCTTTTATTTGTTTAGCATAAATTCTAATTGCATCAGAAGATATTCCAAATTCTTTATCTCCCATCAATGCTTCGCCACTTAGTTTTAATAACATTCTTTTATATACAGGTTTCATATTTCCCTCCTAGTTTTTTATAAAAAAAAGAGAAGCAACCTCCGGCCTCCCTTATATTTTAATAAATATTATTTAAGTTGTGCTGCTACTTCTGCTGCGAAATCTACTTCTTCTTTTTCGATTCCTTCTCCAACTTTATATCTAGAGAATCCTACTACCTTGATATCTCCTAAATATTTTTCTACACTTAATTTATCATCTTTAACAAATTTTTGTTTTACTAAAGTATTTTCTTCATAGAATTTTCTCATTTTTCCTTCTAATATTTTTTCAATAATATTAGCTGGTTTTCCTTCTTCTTCCAATTGTTTTCTAGCTATTTCTTTTTCTCTATCTAAATCATCTGTTGTTACTTCTTCTGGAGTTAAATATTTAGGGTCCATAGCTGCTATATGCATAGCTACATCATTAGCTTTTACTAAATTTTCTTCTGTAGCTTCTCCTGTCATATTAACTATAACTCCTATTTTACCACCTAAATGATTATAAGTAGTAACAAATCCTTCTGTTGTTACTTTTTCTACTCTTCTTAAATTCATATTTTCACCGATTTTAGCTATTAATTCAGTGATTAATGTTTCTACAGTTTTTCCTTCTACTTCAAAAGATTTTAATTCTTCAATAGTATTTATATTATTATTTAATACAATATTAACTAATTTAGAACCAAAATTTTTAAATTCATCGTTTTTAGCAACAAAATCAGTTTCAGAATTAAATTCTAACATAGCTGCAGATTTTTTATCAGCAGATTCTGTAGTGAATATTAATCCTTCTGCTGCTGTTCTTCCAGCTTTTTTAGCTGCTTTAGCTATTCCTTTTTCTCTTAAATAATCTATTGCTTTTTCTATATTTCCATCAGTTTCTTGTAATGCTTTTTTACAATCAAGCATTCCTGCTCCTGTTCTTTCTCTTAATTCTTTTACTTGAGCTGCTGTTATAGCCATTTTTTCCCTCCTACATTAATTTTATTATTCAGTTACTTCTTCTACATTTGCAGTTTCTTCTGCTGCTTCTTCTACTCCTTGTTTTCCTTCTATTACAGCATTTGCCATTACAGAAGTAATTAAGTTTATAGATCTAATAGCATCATCATTTGCAGGGATTGGTAAATCTACTCCATCAGGATCAACATTTGTATCTATAACTCCAATTACTGTTATTCCTAATTTATTAGCTTCAGTTATTGCTAATGCTTCTTTTTTTACATCTACAACAATCATAACTTGAGGAATAGATTTCATATCTTTTATTCCACCTAAGTTTTTAGATAATTTTACTAATTCTTTTCTTAAAAGAGCTGCTTCTTTTTTAGGTAAAAGATCCATAGTTCCATCTTCTTCCATTTTTTCTAACTCTTTTAATCTATTAATTCTTCCTTTTATAGTTTTAAAGTTAGTTAACATTCCACCTAACCATCTATTATTTACATAGTACATTCCTGCTCTTTTTGCTTCGTTTTTTATACCTTCTTGAGCTTGTTTTTTTGTACCTACAAAAAGTACTTCTCCACCATTAGCTACTACTTCTCTTACATATCCATAAGCTTTTTCAATGCTTTTTAATGATTTGTGTAAATCAATAATATGAATACCATTTCTTTCTGTAAAAATGTATTTTTTCATTTTTGGATTCCATCTTTTTGCTTGATGTCCAAAATGAACTCCTGCTTCTAATAATTGTTTCATAGTTACTACTGCCATTTGTTTCCTCCTTAATTTTTGGTTTCTACTTCCATTACTCTAGATTTTAAGAAAGCCATAGGCCACCACACTTAAAACACAAGTAATGTGTAAATTAACGATTAATGTTACCACATTTTATGTTTTTTGTCAATAGATTCAACGGTGAAATATATAATTTTTATTAAAAAAACTGACAAGACAAAATACTTGATTATTTTTTATTTATTATTTATAATAAGTTATAATTCTTGACTATTTAAAGTAAAGAATTATAACTTGTAAATTAAAGAGAATTATTTAAAACCACTTTAATTTAAATTAATCAAAAAAATTAAAAGGAGGAAAATAATTATGAAAATAAAAAATTTATTTAAAAATTTTAATAATTATTTAATTAAAGTATTAAATGGAATGGCTTTAGGATTATTTGCTTCACTTATTATAGGATTAATAATAAAACAAATAGGTACTTATTTAAACTTAAAAAATATCATTTTTTATGGTCAAATAGCTCAATATATGATGGGACCAGCTATTGGGGCCGGAGTAGCTTATAGTGTAGGTGCGCCACCTCTTGGAATATTTGCTTCTATTATTACTGGTGCTATTGGAGCTGGTAGTATATCACATGTAAACGGTAGTTTAATCATAAAAATTGGTGAGCCAGTTGGAGCTCTTATAGCTTCTTTAGTCGGGGCTGAATTATCAAAATATGTAAATAACAAAACAAAATTAAACATTATCGTTATACCAATTACTACAATAATTTTAGGTGGTATAGCTGGTAGTTTTGTAGCTCCTTATATTGCTACATTTATGAAAGAATTAGGTCTTTTTATAAATACTCTTACAAAACTACATCCTATCCCAATGGGGATACTAGTTTCAGCTGTTATGGGGATTATCCTTACACTTCCTATTAGTAGTGCTGCTCTTTCAATATCTCTAGGATTATCTGGTCTTGCTGCTGGAGCTGCTACTGTAGGTTGTGCTTCACATATGATAGGATTTGCTATTAGTAGTTATAAAGAGAATAAAACTGGTGGATTAATATCTCAAGGACTTGGTACATCTATGCTACAAATAGGTAATATCATTAAAAATCCATTAATATTAATTCCTCCTGTAATTTCTTCAGTAATTCTTGGTCCTATTGCTACTACTGTATTTCATATGGAAAATAATAAAATTGGCGGCGGAATGGGAACTAGTGGATTAGTTGGACAAATTGCTACACTTAAAGTTATGGGAAATTCTGCTATTTTACCTATTATTTTACTTCATTTTATTTTACCAGGACTTATATCATTTTTAGTAAGTGAATGGATGAGAAAAAAAGAGTTAATTAAATTTGGAGATATGAAAATATAATTTCTAAATAAAAAATATACTATATAACAAATAAAATTTATAAAATAAGAACCACTTAATATATACAAGATATATACGTTTTATTACGTATATATCTTGATAATAAATAATTTTATAAATTTAATTGATAATAAGCTACATCTATCCATTTATCAAATTTTATCCCTACTTCTTTAAAATATCCCGCTTTATAAAAACCTAATTTTTCATGAAGTTTTATACTAGATTCATTAGGAATAGATATTACACCCATTATAGCTTTTAACCCTTTATTTTTACTTGTTTTTATAAGCTCTCTATATAATTTTTCTCCTATCCCTTTTCCTGTATAATTTTTATCTAAATATATAGAACTCTCTACTGTAAATTTATATGCGGTTCTTTCTCGCCACTTTCCGACGTATGCATATCCTAAAATTTTATTATTTTCTTCATATACTATCCAAAAATAATCTTCTAAAATTTTTTTTATCCTTTTTTCCATTTCTTTTTTATCAATTAAATCTTTTTCAAAAGTAATTATAGTATCTTTTATATAATAATTATAGATATCTACTATCTGTTTTGCATCACTTAATTTTACTTTTCTAATCATAATTTTCCCCTTTTTAATATTTAAAAAAGAGGCTAACCTAATGGTTATCCTCTAATAATTTATTAATTAGCTGCATTTGTAAGAGGTGGTACAATCTGTTTCTTTCTTGATACTACTCCTTCTAAATAAACTGTATCTTTAGACATATCTAATCCAAAAGTTTTATTTGCTAATGTTTTATCACCTACTACTAAAAGTTCTGTCCCCTTATTTACTATATCAGTTATCATAAGAAGTGCAAAAGAAAGTTTATCATTTTTTATTTTTTCTTGCATCACTTTTATCAATTCATTTTTTCTTTTTAATATATCATTTATATTTACTGTATTTACTTGAGCAACTGTGGCAGTTTGATCTCCAAAGCTAAATGGCTTCATATCCATATTATATATTTCTTCAGCAGTTTTGTCATCTACTGACGTACCAGCTATCAACATATCCATTCCATATTTTTCATAATCAATCTCTGCTATTTCTGCTAAATATTTTGCTTGTTTTATATCTTCATCTGTGCAAGTAGGTGATTTAAATAAAAGAGTATCAGAAATTATAGCACTTAGCATAAGTCCCGCTATTTCTTTACTTGGTACAAGATTATTTTCTTTAAATAATTTTGCGATAATAGTAGACGTACATCCGACTGTTTCAAATCTCAAATTAATAGGATCTGCTGTTGATAAATCAATTTTATGATGGTCTACTATAAGTAATATTTTACTATTATCTCTATTATCTACTGATTGCCCTTTTTCATTATGATCTACTAAAATAACCTCTTGTTCATCTTTTACTTTTTCAATTAATTCAGGTAATTCAATATTAAAATAATTCAAGATATACTCTGTTTCTTTATTAAGATTTCCTAATCTAACTGCTTTTATATCTTTTCCTAATTTTGTTTGTAACTCTGCCATAGCTATCGCAGAACAAATAGAATCTGTATCTGGATTTTTATGTCCGAAAACTAATATTGACATCTCTTACCTCCCATAAAATTTTTTAGTTATTTTATCATTTATTTTAAAATTTATCAATTAATTTATATTATTAAATTCTTTAACTAATATTTAATAATTATTTTATAAAAATTTTTATTTTGGAATTCCATTTTATTTTAATTGTTTATGCAACAATTAATTAAGTATTAAATTTTAATTTGTGAAAAATCTATTTATTTTTAATAATTTGCACCTTTGGAAATAAACTCCAAAAAAAAGAAAAAACATTTGACAAAAAAAGTTTTGTGTAGTATAATTAAATTAAGATTAAGATCGTAAAGGAGGGGTTAATATGAATAGTTTAATAACTAATATTAATGAAAATTTAGTTAATGCAGAAAAAACTGTTAAAGAAAAGAGAATTTTAGGTGGAATGGATTTATTTCATTTAAAAAAAGAAGATTTAATGATTATCAGTAAAAAAGATTATGAAAAATTACTTGAATTGGCAGCTTCAAAAAATAATTAAAAGTAGATACTTTATAGGTATATCTACTTTTTTTATTTTTTGATTATTTAAATAATTTTTTTTAATAAATTGTCGATATATATAATGTGAGAATAAATCACATTGTAATTTATTTTTAGGAGGTGTTTCAAAATATGAAAAAATTATTATTTATTGCTTGTTTTTTAATAACATCAATGTTAGCATTTGCCGGTTTTGAAATTAAAGGTGGAACATATTTTAATGGTTCTGATGACATTAAGACTTTCTCTGGTTCTCCTTTTGATTTAGATGCTGGATATACAGCTAGAGGTGAATTTTATATTGCTAATGAAGGCTTTTCTATAGGGTATGGAGCAGCTTATCAAAGTATAGGTAAACATGATATTACTACTACTAAACTTTCTTATATAGATGCAGCTATTCCAGTATATCTATCTGCAAGATATGCTACTATTGGATATGGAAGTTGGATGCCTTATATCAAAGGTAATATAGGATATTCATTTTATACTAAAGGAAAAGATTTAAATTCAACTGATTTAATTAAACCTGGTTTATATTATAGTGGTGGAATTGGAGCAAATATTAATGACTTTTTAATTGAAGTAACTTATGAAATTTCTAAAGGTGAATTTAAAATTTTACCAAACAATTATGATTTTTCTGTTTCAAGAATTTCATTAGAAATTGGATATAACTTTAGTGGAAATTATTAATAAAAAAAGCTACCAATATTTGGTAGCTTTAAAAACTTATCTTCTAATTTCTTTGATTCTTGCTGCTTTTCCAGATAATCCTCTAAGGTAGTAAAGTCTAGCTCTTCTAACTTTTCCGATTTTCTTAACTTCAATTTTATCAATTAATGGTGAATTTAAAGGAATAATTCTTTCTACTCCTATACCTGATGATACTTTTCTTATAGTAAAGTTTTTAGCTATTCCTCCACCATTTACTCTAATTACTACACCTTCAAAAATTTGGATTCTTTCTTTGTTTCCTTCTTTTACTCTGTAGTGTACAGCAATAGTATCTCCGGCTTTAAATTCTGGCATTTCTCTTAATTGGTCTTTTTCTACTAACTCAATTAATTTTTCTTTCATTATTTTCCTCCTATTTTCATAGATATTCATTTATAAATTTTATAAAGCGGAATATCAGTTTTTATCAAGCCTTGTTATTATATCATAAGGAGTTTTTTTTGTCAACAAATTCAATACTTACTTTTTTATTCTAAACATTTTTAACTATTTTTTAATTTGTTATTTATTTTCCTTTTATTTTTAAACCTCTTCTTTTTTACAGACAAATAAAGTGTTTTGAATAAATTTTTTTAAATTACATATCTCTTGTTATTACTATATTTGCTCCAGTATCTAATATATTTTCTGCTACAATTTGACCCATTTTTACAGGTGATTCAACTTCTAATGTATTGATTATCTCCATACATTTAAAATTCATATCTTTTGGAATAGCTTTATCTGTTTTTACAGGTACTCTCTTATGTATTCCTCCTTTTATTTTTATTGTTGAAGTTATTATTCTTGTAGGATTAGTTAGTTCTTTTACTCCATAATCTACTCCTCTCTGACATTGATTACCTGTTACTTTATAATCATTATCTGTATCTACTTTTAAATGACATCCTTTTGGACATACTATACATATTAATTTCTTTACCATTATTTATCACCTTCCACTACAGATATACTAATATCTTTATCTCTATATTTTTCTAGCATAGCTAATGGTATATTTATTTTTTCCATTTCTCCAGGTGCTAAATGTTCTTTTTTTATTGAAAATAAATTTTCTCCTTCTGCATCAATTGATATTTTAACATTTCTGTATACATCTGTTACCCTAAAAAACACTTCTAAAAACTTATCTATATTTTTTACTCTTACTTTTTGGGGTACTGTATATCTTATTCCTTTTTCTGCTTTTATTCTCATATAATTTTCACTTTCATCTAATTCTCCAAGTACGTATTTTGCAGAATTTTTACCTGCTCTTCTACTTTCAGCGGTAACAAAATCTACTAGATCATGTACATGTACTACGTTTCCACAAGCAAATATTCCTTTTACACTTGTTTCCATCGCTTCATTTACAATAGGACCTGATGTTCTTTGATCCAAATCTATTCCAGCTCTTAAACTAAGTTCATTTTCCGGAATAAGTCCTACTGATAAAAGAAGAGTATCTACTTCAAAAGTTTGTTCTGTTCCTTTTATCGGCTTTCTATTTTCATCTACTTTTGCAATAGTTACTTCCTCTACTCTATCTTTTCCTTTTATATTTGTTACTGTATGGCTAAGTAAAAGAGGTATATCATAATCATCAAGACATTGTACTATATTTCTATTAAGTCCTCCAGAATAAGGTAATAGCTCTACTACAGCTTTTACTTCTGCACCTTCTAGAGTCATTCTTCTTGCCATAATAAGTCCTATATCTCCAGAACCAAGTATTACTACTTTTTTACCTACCATATATCCTTCCATATTTATAAATCTTTGCGCTGTACCAGCTGTAAATATTCCTGCTGGTCTATCTCCTGGTATAGAAATAGCCCCCCTAGTTCTTTCTCTACATCCCATAGCTAATACTATTGATTTTGCTTCTATTTCTACAAATCCATCTTCTGTATTTATCATTTGTATTTTTTTTTCTTGAGTTACAGTTAATACCATACTATCTAATTTATAATCTATCCCTATTTTTTTTAATTGTGTTATAAACCTTTGCGCGTATTCTGGCCCTGTTAATTCTTCTCTAAATTCATGAAGTCCAAATCCATTATGGATACATTGCTGTAATATCCCGCCTAATTCTTTATCTCTTTCTATTATTAAAATATTTTTTATTCCTACTTTATATGCTTCTATAGCTGCTGCAAGTCCTGCTGGTCCTCCGCCTATTACTACTATATCATATTTCATAATTTCACCTCTTATTTTTTAGTTTCTTCTGTTAATATATATGAATTTTTTTTATCCAATACAATTTCTTCAAGTGTTAAGTTTAATTCTCTTGCTAATATCTCTTGTATTCTAGGTCCACAAAACCCTCCTTGACATCTCCCCATTCCAGGTCTACATCTCTTTTTTACTCCATCTACAGTTCTAGCTCCTACACTACGATGAATAATATCTACTATTTCACCTTCTGTTATTGTTTCACATCTACATATTACTCTTCCATATTTCGAATCTTTTTTTATAATTTCTGATTTTTCTTCATTTGATAATTCCATAAATCTAATTTGTTTTTTTCTTATTGGATTAAACTTTTTATTTTCTTCAATTTTTCCATTTCTATTTAAAATCTCTACTACCATTTTAGCTACATCTACTGCAAATGCTGGTGCTGCCGAAAGTCCTGGAGATTTTATTCCTCCAACATCAATAAATCCTTTTATATCATTAGCTTCTTCAATTATAAAATCTCCTCTATCCGCTTCAGCTCTTAAACCAGCAAAACTTCTAATAACTTCTCTTAGATTAAGATTTTCTATTGATTTCAAAGCTTTTTCTCTAACAAATGCAAGCTGTTCTGTAGTTGTTGAAGTATCTTCTTTATTATTTACTTCTTGTGAATCAGGTCCTAAAAGTAAATTTCCATGTACAGTAGGCGTAACTAAAACTCCTTTCCCAACTTCAGTGGGACATTGAAATATTACTCTATTAACTTTTTCACCTTCCATTTTATCCATTACAAAATATTGCCCTCTTCTAGGTGTTATTTTATAACTTGGTTTTGCTATTAAGTTATGTATTTGATCTGCATATACTCCTGCACAATTTATTACTACTTTTGTTTTAAAATCTTTTTCTTTTGTTGTAATTTTAAATTCATTATCTGTTTTTTCAATATTAATTACTTCATTATTTAAATAAAGTTCTACTCCATTATCTACTGCATTTTCTAACATTCCAATAGTTAGTTCCCATGGTCCTATTATTCCAGCAGTTTTAGCATATAGCGCTGCTACAACTTTTTTATTTATATTTGGTTCCATTTCTTTTATTTCAGAAAAATTAAGTATTTTCATATCTGGAATACCATTTTTTAATCCTCTTTCATAAAGCATTTTTAAATGCTCTTTTTCTTTATCAGAAAATGCTAAAACTAAAGAGCCTATTCTTTTAAAAGGTATATCTAATTCTTCTGCTATTTTGTCATACATTTGATTCCCAAGTGCATTATATTTTGCCATAAGTGTCCCCTCTTTAGCATCATATCCAGCATGAATTATTGCAGAGTTAGCTTTAGTGGTCCCATCTGCTACATCATTTTCTTTTTCTAAAACTGCAATTTTTAATTTATATTTTGCTAATTCTCTTGCTATAGAAGCACCTGATACACCAGCTCCAATTATTACTACATCATACATAACAATCACTCCTACTTTAATATTATTTTCAATATTTAATTAATTTAAATTAATTTAATTTTTTATATCTTTTAACATAATAATCTATTTTATAATAATTTAAAAATCAAAAAAGCTGAATAAACATAACTATTGTTATGTCTACTCAGCTTCTCCATCTTCTATAGCCAATATTTAATTTTATCTTCTAATTTAACTATAATCTATTTTGTCTTTAAAGTCAATATCTTTATTCTTCTTCCCATGAAAGTGCTCTTGATACAGCTTTTTTCCATCCTTTATAAAGTTTTTCTTTTTTATCATTATCAAATTCTGGTAAAAACTTTTTATCTAATTTCCAACTATTACTTATTTCTTCTTTATCTTTCCAAAATCCTACTGCTAATCCAGCAAGATATGCTGCTCCAAGTGCTGTAGTTTCTGTTACTTCTGGTCTAAGCACTACAGTTCCTAGTATATCTGATTGAAATTGCATTAAAAAATTATTTTTTACTGCTCCACCATCTACTTTTAATGCTTTTAATTCTATTCCCGAATCTTCTTGCATTGCTTCTATAAGATCTCTACTTTGATATCCTATTGATTCTAATGCAGCTCTTATTATATGATTTCTATTTACTCCTCTTGTTAATCCTACTATTGTTCCTCTAGCATACATATCCCAATATGGTGATCCTAATCCAACAAATGCTGGTACTACATATGCTCCATTAGTATCTTTTACTTTTTTAGCAAAATATTCTGTATCTGCTGCATCATTTATTAATTTTAATTCATCTCTAAGCCATTGTACTACAGCTCCACCTATAAATATACTTCCTTCTAAAGCATATTCTACTTTATTATCAATACCTACTGCTATTGTTGTAAGAAGTCCATTCTTTGATTCAACAGCTTTTTCGCCTGTATTCATTAATAAAAAACAACCTGTACCATATGTATTTTTTGCTTCTCCTTTATTAAAACATGCTTGTCCAAAAAGTGCTGCTTGTTGATCTCCTGCCATTCCTGCAATTGGTATTTTTATATCATTTACTCCTCCAAGATTTGTATATCCATATATTTCACTAGAATTTTTTACTTCTGGTAACATTTTTTTTGGGATATCTAGCATTTTCAATATTTTTTCATCCCATTTAAGTTCTTTTATATTAAATAATAATGTTCTTGAAGCATTTGTATAATCAGTTACATGTACTTCTCCTTGAGTCAATTTCCATACAAGCCATGTATCTACTGTACCAAATAATAATTCACCTTTTTCAGCTTTTTCTCTTGCTCCTTCTACATTATCCAATATCCATTTAACTTTTGTTCCTGAAAAATATGCATCAACTACAAGCCCTGTAGATTTTCTTATATATTCTTCGTGTCCGTCTCTTTTTAGCTGTTCACATATAGGCGCTGTTCTTCTACATTGCCATACTATAGCATTATATACCGGTTCTCCTGTATTTTTATCCCAAACAATTGTTGTTTCTCTTTGATTTGTTATTCCTATTGCTGCAATTTCTTCACTTTTTATATTAGCTTTTGCCATTACTTCTGTAAGTACAGAACTTTGAGTTGCCCATATTTCCATTGGATCATGTTCTACCCAACCAGCTTTAGGATATATTTGAGTAAATTCTCTTTGCGCTACTGCTACGATATTTTCTTCTTTATCAAATATTATTGCTCTATTACTTGTAGTACCTGCATCAAGTGCTATTACATATTTTTTTTCCATGAGTAATTCCCTCCAATTTTTTTATTTTTTAAATAAATTCAAATAACAAGTATTTTTTATTAATTTTAACCTTAACTCCAGATTAAAGTAGCAAATTGAAATATATAAGCACCTATAACCCCGCCAACAATAGGGGCTAATACTGGAATTAATGCATATCCCCAATCAGAATCTCTTTTGCCTTTAATTGGAAGTAAAGCATGTGCTATTCTTGGTCCTAAATCTCTAGCTGGATTTATTGCATATCCAGTAGATCCTCCAAGACTAAGTCCTATTGCCCAAACTAATACTCCTACCATAAAAGCTCCCATTCCACCAAGATTATTTTGAGATTGTCCTATACCTAATATCCCTATAACTAACATTGCAGTTCCAATAATTTCGCTAATTGAGTTCCAAAATAAATTTCTAATAGCCGGTCCTGTTGAAAATGTAGCCAATTTACCATCAGCATCGTCACTTTCATCATAATGTTGTTTATAACTAAAAAATACTAACACTGCACCTGTAAAAGCACCTAAAATTTGAGCAATTATATACCCTGGTACCAAAGACCATGAAAATTTCCCAATACTAGCTAGTCCTATTGTTACTGCAGGATTTATATGCGCTCCACTTATCCAACCAGTTATATAAACTGCTATTGCAACAGCAAATCCCCAACCTGTTGTTATAACTATCCAACCAGAATTATTTCCTTTAGTTTTACCTAAAACCACATTCGCAACTACACCATTTCCTAAAAGAATCAAAATCATTGTACCAATAAATTCAGCAAAATAAATTCCCATAATAATAGCTCCTCCTTAAATTTAAATAACAATAATACTCAGACAATCAGACAACCTTTTCAATAAAAACACTTAGACAATATCAATATCCTTAAAATTAGATTTAAAATATCACCTCCTAAAATAATTTTGCAAAATAAAAAAATACATGGTTCTCCTTAAAATTTAAAAGAACATGTATTTTCTCCTTTTTCTCCAAATACACCTTATTTAATTGACATGACGCAAAAAGTACTTTTCCCGAACTTACTGTACTATAAATATATCTTATTTTTTTTTTAAAGTCAATAGCATTCTAAAAAGTATTTTTTTCACTTTTTAAATACTATTTTTTTACATATTCCAAATATCTTTATTTGTAGAGGAAACTCCATAAGCACCTGCTTCTATTACTCCAATTATATCTTGTTTATCCTGTATAAGTCCCCCTGCTATCACAGGTATTTTTATTTCTTTAGTTATTTTTTTTATTATTTTGGGCATTAACCCTGGTAAAATTTCTATTGCATCAGGTTTTGTATCTTCTACATTTTTTAAACTATTTTTAAAAGATAATGAATCTAAAATAAAAAATCTTTGAATTGCTAAGATATCTTTATTTTTAGCATATTTTATCATGTTATGTTTAGTACTAATAATACCATTTAACTCAGTATTAGCTATAAGATAATCAATTATAAGAGTAGATCTTGAAGATAATCCCTCTATACGATCAATATGAACAAATACAAATTTGTTAGCTTCTTTTAAACGTTTAATAACATTAGAAATTTCTAATATATTAGAAGTCAATATAAAAACAATATTAATATCACTTTTAAGTACTGCATTTAAATCAGCTTCTGAATTTATAGCTGCTATTATAGGATTTTTTTCTAGTATATCAGAAATATTTTTATTCATTTTCTACTCCTTTAGTTTAATTATACTTCACATTATATCTTACCACTTATTCATTAAAAATACAAATACAATTAGTAATAATTAATTTTAATAAATTTTACAAAAAATAAAAAAATGGCTCCCCGAGCCGGGCTCGAACCAGCGACAACACGGTTAACAGCCGTGCGCTCTACCAACTGAGCTATCAGGGAACACAATTATATTAGATAAAATTTATATTTATAAATTTTATCTAGCTTGGCAAATACCTATCCTCCCAAATCGTCTCCAATTCAGTACTTTCGGCGTTTAAGGGCTTAACTTCCAGGTTCGGAATGTAACTGGGTGTA
>NZ_SOBG01000011.1 GCF_004365575.1 Hypnocyclicus thermotrophus | reverse complement strand
AATATTGTTTTTAGTGATTCAACATTTTAGCATAGATTCTTATTAGATGTGTCTTTTTTTTTATTTATTTGTGCAATTAATTATACAATGTTCCATATTTTTTACTTTTAATAAGTTATTCTTTAGTATTTTTATATTTATTTAAAATATAACTTCTAATATAATTTGCAGCTAAGCCATTTGTATACTCAAGAGAATTTGTTTTTGCTATTATTGTTGATACATTTATTTCTTTCTTATTTTCTTCTTCTATATCAAGTTTATCTTCTTTAGTTTCTTCTATCTCTTCTTTTAATATTTTTTCAAATTTTGTTTCTTTATTTTGAATTGTTGTCTTATTTTCTGTTTCAATTTCTTTTTTTTCTTTTTTTTCTTTTATTAATTCTAAGTCATTATAAAATCTATTATTAATATTAAAGTACATATTTTTCCCCTCTTTTCTATTTCCCAAAAAAATTTCCTAATTATTATATTAAATTTTTAAACTTTTTTCAATATTTTTTTGTTTTTTAATAGATGAATTTGTTATTATACAAATTTTTTCTACTTATTATTTATATAATATAAATTTTATAAAACATTACTATTCTTTATATATATATAATAAATACATCTATAAATTTTATATATTTTACTTTTATACTACTTTTGTAATACAATTCTATTATAAGTAAAATAAAAGGAGGAATTTTTATGAAAAAAAGATTAATATTAATATTTACTTTAGTATTTTCACTTGTTATGTCAGTTACAAGTTATAGTGGACTTTTCTTTAAAAAAAATAAAGAAAATAAAAAAATAGTAAAACTTAGTGTTGAAGGTGAGCCTGCGTCACTTGATCCTCAAGTTTTAACTGACGGTACATCGATACTTATTGCTAATGAAGTATATGAAGGACTTACAAGATTGGATCCAAATGGAAATCCTATACCAGCTGGGGCTGAATCTTGGGATATAAATGGTAATGTGTGGACTTTCCATTTAAGAAAAAATGCAAAATGGTCAAATGGAGAACCTGTCACAGCAAATGATTATTATTATGGAATAAGACATGGATTAGAGCCAGAAGTAGCTGCTCCATATTCATATATGCTTTATTATATAAAAAATAGTGAAGCGTATAATACTGGAGAAATTAAAGATTTTTCTCAAGTTGGAGTAAAAGTAATAGATGATTATACTTTAGAAATAACTCTCGATAAACCTGTAGCTTATTTCCCATCTGTGCTTGCATTTCCTACTTACTTTCCATTAAATGAAAAATTTTATAAATCTCAAGGTGATGATTTTGCTTTAGAAAAAGAAAACCTTATTTATAATGGACCTTGGAAAATTAAAGAATGGGAACATGATAGTAAAATAATTTTAACAAAAAATGAGAATTTTTGGGATAAAGATACTATAAAAATTGATGAATTACATGTACTTATGGTACAAGATGTAAATACTTTAGCAAATATGTACAAAAATGATGAAATTGATGTAATTAATATTACTGGCGATCAATTACCTGATTTCAAAGATAGTAAAGAACTTATTAATTTAGATGATAGTTTTGTATGGTATTTAGAATTTAATACAAATAATAAATATTTTAAAAATGAAAATTTAAGAAAAGCTATTGCTTATGCAATTGATAGAAATGATTTAGTTACAACAGTGAGAAAAGATGGTTCTAAACCAGCTCGTTCATTTACACCTGAAGGATTCCCTGGTAAAAATAAATCTTTTAGAGAAGATTACGGACTAAATTTATTCGAAGAAAATATAGAATTAGCTAAAAAATATTATGAAATGGCTAAAAAAGAATTAGGATTTACAGAACCACTTACTTTAAATCTTTTAATTGGAAGTAAACCTACTGCTAAAGGTGATGCTCAATTTGTTCAAGAACAATTAAGAAGTAAATTAGGTATTCAAGTAAATATAGAAAACGTTACATATCAAATAAGATTACAAAGAATGAGACAAATGGATTTTGATTTCCAATTAACAAGATGGGGGGCTGACTATTTTGACCCTATGACTTATATGGATCTATTTGTAACTGGTGGTGGAAATAACCATACTGCTTGGGGAAATACAGATTATGATAAATATATAGATATCGCTTATAATACAGCTGATAAATCTAAAAGAATGGACGCAATGGCTGCTGCTGAAAAAATATTAATAAAAGAAATGCCAATTGTTCCTTTAGTATTCAATGCTAAAAACATCTTAATAAAATCTAGAGTAAAAAATTTAACTCTTTCAAGTGTTGGAGCAGAAAAAGAATTTTATTGGGCTGATATAGAAAAATAATTATAAAAAAAACTAAAAATAAAACTAGACTTTAGTATAAACTAAAGTCTAGTTTTTTAAATATATATAATTTTATTTGCCATTTCTTCAAATGTATCATCATGTGTTACTATTATGCTTTGATTTATACTGCTAAGAATTTTTGACATGGAATCCGCAAGTGATTTTCTTCTTTCTTCATCAAGATTATTTGTAGGTTCATCAAAAATTATAAAGTTCGTAGAACTAAGAATTTCAGCTAATGCTGTACGTATAGCTAATGCTACAGCTATTTGCTCTCCTCCAGATAGCTGTTCAAATACTCTAGTTCCTTCTTCATCTTTTAATAACACTTGATATGTATTGTTTTCATCATTTATCCATTTAATAATCTCTGTTCTTCCGGTAATTTCTCTAAAATTCTCTGTAGCTTTTATAGAAATGTCTTCTATTAAATATTTTGATACCATTTTCCCCATATTATTTATATTTTTTCTAAAATCATCTGCAATATTAGATTTTAATTTTATTTTATTTAACCTTTTTTCTAATTTTTTAATCTCTTTTATATTTTTATTATATTCTTCTTCTTTTTCTTTAAGCGTTTTTATCATAGTATTTGATATTCCTATCTTCTCATTTATATCTATTATATATTCTTCAATTTCAACTATCTCTTTCTCTAATTTTTCTTTATCTATCTCTGATATTTTTTTCTTTAATTCTATTTTTTTCTTATTTTTAGTATTTTTTTCTTCTGATTTCACCTCTTTTTCTTGTTTCAATTTTTCCAATTTATCCAAACAACTATCATAATTATCTGCTGTTTTTTTATTTTCTATATAAATATTTTTTTTGTTTTCTAATTCTTTATTTTTTTCTTTTAAGTCATCATATTTATCTTTATATGGATTTAAATTTTTTAATTTATCAGCTCCTATTGAAAGTTGTTTTGTTAATTCTTTTAATCTAGTTTGCTTTCTTTTAATTTCTTCAGATAATATTTTAGCTTCATTTTCTAATTCTTTGTTTTCTAATTCTTTATTTTTTAATTTTAATTCTAACTCTTTTTTTATTTCAATATCTTTTTTTATATTTAAATTTTCTTGTTTATTTTGGAGAGTTATATATTCTTTTTCTAATTTTGACACAACTTCTTTTATATTTTCATTTTTTTCTAATTTTAAAATATCTCTTACTTGTATATATTTTTTTTCTAACTCTAACTCTAATTCTTTTATTAATAATTTTTTTCCATGCTTTTCATTTTTTTTAATATTAAATTCTTTAATTTTTTCTTTATTTAAATTTATTTCTTTTTCTATTTCATTTAGTTTGATTTCTACATTATTATATTTATTCAACTTATTTATTATTAATTCATATTCTTTTTTTAACTCTTTTGATTTATTTATGAAATAATTATTTGGACTATTTCCCTCTATATTTTTACAATTTTCTTGTAAAATTGGACAAAATCCTGTTGATAATTGCTCTTCTGCTTTTTTATTTTGATCTATCAGTAATCTAATATTAATTTCTTTATTTTTTAATTTTTCTTTTTCTTTTTTTAATTCTAAAAATTTTTTCTTTTCTTTTTCATATTGATTTAAATTTTTTTCTATTATCTCTTGTTTATCAATAGAAAATTTCTCTTTTATTTCTTCTAAACTTTTTTCTAAAAATCGTTTTTCTTCTTTTAATTTTTCATATTCATCATATAACTTTTTTATTTTTTTCTTTTCTTTTTCCTTATTTTCAATATTTTTTAAAATTTCTTGTTCTTGAATTTGTTTTTTAGATAATTCATTTTTTATTTTTATTAAATCATCTTTTATTTCTTGAACTCTATTATTTATATTTTCTTGTTTTGTTTTAATATTTCCTATTTTCCAATTTTTTTCCTCTATTTCTAGTTTAATTTTTTCTTTGATTTTTTCTTGTTTTTCGCACCAACTTTTAATTTCTTCATAATTTTTTAATTTTTCTTCAAGCTCACCTAATTCTTTTTTATTTTTATTATACTCATTATACTCTTTTTCATTTTCTTTTAATAAAACTTTAGCTTTTTTGATAATCTCAAATTCTTTTTCTTGTGATTTTATTTGATTTTCTATATTATTTATAAAACTATCAATATTTTCTATGCTAGATTTTATTAGTTTAATTTCATTTTCTAACTCTAGTAACTTTTCTTTTTCTTTTTTTAATTCATCTTTTTTTATACGAATTTTTTTTTCTTTTTCTAATAAATTTTTATTAACTTCTTTTTCATTTTTCATATCTAAATTAACTTTATTTATATCAATATTATTTTCATTCAATAATTTTAATTCCATTTCAATATCTATTTTTTTTCTATCATATTCATCTTTTACTTCTTTTAAATATTTCTCAAACATCTCTCTATATATTTCTGTATTAAATATTTCGTTAAACATTTTTTCCCTATCACTAGGTTTTAACAAAAATATATCTACAAAACTATTTTGTTTTATTGAAACTATATTATCATATATATTATTTGACTGTTTAATAAGTCCACATATTTTATAAATTTTTTCGTCTATCTCTTTTCTAGTTGCAACTGACTTTTCCGGATTATTTTTTTCATAAAAACTATAAGTATCATTTCCTACTACTTTTATAGTTTTTTTTATAACATATTCTATTCCATCATTTCCTTCAAACTCTATTTCAACTATAGCTTTATTCCTTCCATATTTTATACAATTTTTAGCAGAATTATCCCGTAACTTTGAAGAAAACAAAGTGTGTCCTATTGCTTCCAATATTGAGCTTTTACCTGCACCATTTTTCCCTAGTAATAAATTTACTCCATTAGAAAAATTTATCTCTTTTTTATCATGTATTCTATAATTTTCTAAATATATTTTATTTATTTTCATTATTATCACCTGATATTATTTTATTTACAAAATGGTCAAATACTTCAAAAAATCTTTCTTTATCTTTCTCTTGTTGATGTATTTTTAAATTATTTAATGTTTCTACAACTATTTCTGAAGCATCTCTAAATTTATCCCAGCTATTTTTTATAACTTCTTTTTCTATTTCATATATATTTGATATATTTTCTCTATTAATACTTCTATTATTTAAACTATTTTTATATTTAGTATTTATAAATATTTTTAATGGTTTTTCTTTTTCAAATAATTTTTCTATTTCATTTGTATTTAAAAATATATTTTTTTCTAATGAAATATTTATAAATAATAATGATTCATTTTCAATAATATTTATATTATTTTTTTCTTTATTTATTTTAAGAAAAACTTCTTCTTCTTCTTTTATATTTTCTATATTTAAAATAACAATATCTCTAGTTTTACTATCATAAAATTTATATTCTTTTGTTTCTGTATCAAAAATAATAAATCCTTTTTTTCTGTTTATTTCACTTTTTATATTCCAATACTCACTAGCACCCGGTATAAAAAATATAGGATTTTCTTTTGGATAAGTTATATGTGTATGAAAATGTCCTCCTGCAATATATATAACTTTCCCTTGAAATTTATCAATAATTTCCTTTTCAATAGTTCCAGGCAAAAAATCTCCAGATGATATAGCTGTATGTACTATCACTATATTTTTTTCTAATGGATTAACTCTTTTAGACAGTTCTTCCATAGCCTCATTTACTAATATTCCTGGATATCCAAGTCCATAAAAATTAACATCTCCTATTTTTATAACATCAAAATCAAATTTTTTCTCTTCTCCTATATAAGTTACACTAAAAGTTAATCTTTTAAATAAACCTTTTTTTTCTAAGTAAACTATCCACGAGTTTTCTTCATTTCCCTTTATAATATTATCATGATTCCCTTCAATAATAAGTACTTTTATACCATTTTCCTTTAATTTTTCTAATATTTTCTCTGTTTTTTCTAGTATTTCCGGATTAATAACTCTTTTATCAAAAAAGTCTCCAGCAATAATAAAAATATCTATTTTTTCTTTACAAGCAGACTCTATAATATATTCAAATGATTTAAAATAATCTTCATACCTTTTATTTGAATACTCTCCAATCCCTCCGACAGGTCTTTTCCCTAGATGTATATCTGAACAATGTAGTATTTTCATCTTCTCCCCTTTCTTTTTTGCTATAAAATTTTATTTGTTATGATTTTTATTTTTTTACTATTTTACTATTACAATAAAAAAGCTATCAAAATGATAGCTTTTTGGTTTTATTAAATATCACTAAACTATCTCTACACTTGTTCATGTTAAAATTAGGACTTTAATATATGAAAAACTTTATATATTTTTCTAAATTACTTTCTCCATAACCATTCATATAAAACTTACAATTTTTCTTATGCTATATATAGATAATACTCCAGTAGTTAGATTCAAATTTAATTATTTATCGGTTTTATATGCTCAAAATTATTTTTAATAGTTGATATTTTATCAACCATATTATCTATAATTTTTTCTAGATTTATATTTTGATCTAAAATTTCTGTATCAAAAAATAAAATTTTACATTTTAAACCCTCTTCAATTTGTTCTATATTAAAAGAATCAAGTATTCTTTTAACTACACTTTCAGAATTATTATTTACAATATTTTTAAGTATCATTACAAATTTATCTTCTGAATATCTAGCTATTAAATCTTCTTCTCTAAGATTATCTTTTAAATGTTTTGCAAATTTTTCTAATACATAATCTCGTATATCAATTCCATAATTTTCTAATATATCATTTAAATTTTCTACGTATATCATAACTACTGAAAAAAGATTAATATTTGAACGAAGTTTTTTAAATTCATTATCTAATTCTTTTAAAAAGAATGTTTTATTATAAAGCTTTGTTATATTATCTTTTATTAATAACTCTTTTATATCGTTCTCTTCTGTTTTAAATTTTGTTACATCATAAGCTATAAATTTATAAGTTTTTTCTTCTTTTTCTTTTTTTGCTTTTAACATTAACCATATATAATTATTATCATATCTTTTAATCCTAAATTTATACTCAAAATATCCATTCTTACTATTGTTAAAATCTAAATAATAAAAATTAAATTTTTCTAAATCATTTATATGAATAAGTTTTTTAAAAGTTTCAAAACTAATAATATTATTTTCTTTAGGATACTTTAAAATTGTTAAAATACTTTCATTAAAAGCTACTTTATTTTCTGATATCTCAATAATTCCTACGTTTCCTACATCTACAATATATTTTAATAATTCATTTTGTACTCTTATTTGATTATTTTTTTCTTCTAAAATACTTTTATCTTGAATTCTAATAATATATTCTAATTTTGATACTCTAAAAAGTCTTAATTCAAAATAATTATTATTTCCATTTATTAACATAGAATAATTAAAATCTTTATATTCATTTATATTAATAACATCATTACTATTCTTTACCATACTAATAATATCATCTGGAATAGGTAATTCTTCAAATTTCAATGTTTCCTTTAAAGGATAAATTTCTCCAGATTTATTAAATATATAAAAATTAACGCCCTCAATATCATATAATTTTTCAATCATATTATTAGTATTATTGAGTTCATCTATATATTTTAATTTAGACATTATGTTGCTTATTTGATATCTCATAGATTCTATAATCAATTTTAATGCTTTTGGTATAATCATATTTTTATGGGATACTAAAACAATAAGTCCAAAACTATTCTCATCTGTTTTTAATGGAATTTTAGCAATTGACATTATATTTTCTTTTTTAAACTCATCTATTTGCTCTACGTATACAACTTTGTCTAAACTCGATTTTGCATCAACATGTATTTTATTATAAAAATTTTTATTTGATAAAAATACCTCACTTATATTAATATAGTCTTTTAAATAAAAAATATTTTTTTCTTTATTATATAAATATAGTATTCCAGAATCAAATGCTTCTATTGATTTAAATTTATCTACTAATATTTTTAATGATTCACCAAATGTTTTGATTTCACTTAATTTTTTTAAGATATCATTTTGAAAGAAAAACATATTTTCAATAGTTTTATCTGATTTTATCTCTCTTGCTAAAATATTATATTTTTCTACAATGTGTTCTTCATTTAAAATTGCATAATATTCCCATTCGTACCACACGCTTTTAGAATTTCCAAATTTTATTTTATAATTAGCCTTTGAATAAGGTTTAAATTTATTTAAATATCTTATTTCTTTAACTATTTCATTTTTCAATTTTTCATTTAAATATTCCCCTAAATTTCTACCTACAATTTGTGTTTCATCTATCGAAAATGCATTACAAAAACTTTGATTTACAAATAATATCTCTAGATTTCCCTTTATTTGAATAAAAAAATCTTTTTGTTTTGTATACACAAAATTATAGATATCATCTTCAGCTAATAAAAGCATACTTACCAACTCCACAATTTATAATCTAATATATATTTCAATAGAAATAGCTATTATCCTTTTTATTTTATCAAATAATTATATAATTTTAAAGTTTTTAATAAAAATAATTATTCTATAAAAAAAGAGTAAGTCATTTTAACTTACTCTAAATAACTTTATTTTATATATGCTATTGCTTCTATCTCTATTTTTGCATCTTTTGGAAGTTTAGCTACTTCAACTGCAGCTCTTGCAGGTTTATGGCTTCCAAAAAACTCTTCATAAACTCTGTTCATATCTGCAAAATCATTTATATCATCTAAAAACACTCCAACTTTTACTATGTTTTCTATTGTTCCTCCAGCTTCTTTTACAATTGCTTCAATATTTTTAAGAGATTGTAATGTTTGTTCTTTTATATTATTTGATACAAATTCACCTGTTTTTGGATCAATAGGTATTTGTCCTGAAACAAATAAAAAATTTTCTACTTTTATTCCTTGAGAATAAGCTCCAACTGCTTTTGGAGCATTATTTGTATGAATTTTTTGCATATTTATTCCCCCTTATCAATTTTTTCAAAATCAATTTTTTCTAATCTTTTTTCTACTTTTTTTAAATTTTTAGATATTTCATTTAATCTAAACTCAAGTGACGTTAATATCCAGAATTGAAAATGATTTACTTTTTCTTGAGAGTTTATCATATATGCTACTTTTAATGATACTAAAAAAACCCCTATTTCAAGTGAAAGAGTTATAGGAATTGTATGAAAAATACCTCCTAATATAAAAACAATTAAAACAATTATTAAAAATAATATATTTATATATTTATCATTTTGAAGGTTTCTTTTCCCTCCAATTTGTCCTATTATCTTTCTAACTCTCTCTTTTTCTTTTCTAAAATCTTTTACCTCTTTTTCAAGTTCTTCTCTACTCAATCTTTGTTGTTCTTCCATATTCCACCCCTTTTTATAATTCATCTAAAAACATATCAATTTGTCTTTTTATCTCAATAATAATATCTTCTATATCATCACTATGTTCTTTTAAGTCTTCAAAAAACAAGTAAAAAAAATACCAAGATGACAAACTCATAATAAAAAATAGAACAACATAATGTTTTTCTGTATATTCAGATTTTTTAAATAATTTTTTATATTTATATACTATATAAAATGTAGAAATAAGAGCTAAAAAACTTCCCATAGCATAAAAATTTATAATTGTTCTAAACATTTTTGCCACCCCATACTTTTAAAGTTATAATATTTTATCATATAGAAGAAAAAAATCAAATATTTTTAATTATTGAAAAACAAAATTTTATTTTTGACAAATTTATAAAAATATATTAAAACTTTTATAGAAATATTACGTTAATATATATATACGTTATTTATACAAGGAGGAATCATGAAAAAATATATAATCATTTTTTTTATAGCTCTACACATATTTACTTTTGCAGAAATCAAAACATTAAATACAAAATATTTTAATTTTATATACGAAAATGAATTAGAGGATAATGCTTTAGAATTATTGAAAAATAGCGAAAATATCGCAAATAAAATATTTGAGTTTTTTAATTATTATCCACAAAATAAAATTACTGTTATCTTAAATGATAACTATGACTATTCATACACATATAGCGATAATGACGAAGTCTATATTTCAGCTACTTCTCCATCATTATTTGACCAAGAAAAAAATTATGATAACTGGTTTCTATATAGTTTTTCTATTAATTTAACAAAAACTGTTATCTATAAAAATGTAAATGGTTGGTTTGGAAGATTACCATTTTCAAAGTATACTGCGCAAAAAAAATTTTTACCTAAATGGTACGTAAATGGATTAGCGACATATGTGAGCTCTATTATTTTAGAAAAAGGTATAACTGGTAATCCTATATCTAATAAATTTAAAATGCAATTAAAAGCAAATATTTTAGAAAATAAATTTAATGGTTTTGAACTCTCAAATGGTTATTATAATAATAATCAAGAAAACGAATATGGCTATTATTTTATTAAATTCTTTGTAGATACATACGGTGAAAACAAATTAAAAGAAGCTATATCTTATATATCAAATCATCAATTATTTCAACCATATGATGGCTTCTTAAAAATATCTGGAGTTAATGATGAGATATTATTTTTACAATACTATAAAAATTATTTAAAAACAACATTTAATATTTCAAATAAAAATAATTTAGTTTCTGGAAAAACAATAAGTCAATTGTATTTTAATACAATTAAAAATTTACAAGTTAAAAATAGAAATTTATTTTTTATAAGTAATAATAATATATATTCATATAATATTATTAATAATAATTATAATAGAGTCTATAATAAAGCTATCCTAAATTATACTTTAGGTGATAATAATATATATTTTTCAAAAGTTAATTATAACAATAAAGAAAATACCTATTATTCTTTTTCTTATAAAAAAAGTAAAAATATTAAGAAAATATCAATAGAAAGAGCTATTAATTATATTAATATTGACGGTAAAATTGCTTATATAATAAATAAATCTGGAAAACAAAAGTTAGTTTTAGATAATGGTAAAATATTAATAAATTTTGACGAAAATTTTTTATTTGAAAAATTTTATTATGATTCACTTAATTATAAATTATATTTTTCAGCTGTAAAAATAGATGAAAAAACTCCAAAAATATATGAATTAAACCTTGAAAATAATGAAATTAATTTTATAACTGAAGGTTATTCACCATTTATAGAAGGAGATTACTTATATTTTGTAAATTCAATAAATGGAACATATAATATATTTTCTTATAACTTTGAAAATAATAAAATATTACAATTAACCAATGTACTGTATGGAGCTTTTGAACCTATTGTAATCAATGAAAACCTTTATTTTTCAAATTATACTTCAAATGGATATACCTTAAATAAACTAAATTTAAATAATTCTTATTCTAAATTAATAAAAACAGATATGTATGATAGATATACTCAACCACAAGAAAATATTATTGAAGAAGTTGATAGAACTTTAAATATTGATGATTTAGAAATTAAAGAATTTAGAGATAATTTTGTATTTCAAAATACTAATTTAACAATTGATAGCTTTGGTTCTGTATTTGATACTTATTCAGCTACTTTTTCAAATGTTTTTAAAACACGATTTTTTAAATTAGGAATTAGTGAAAATATAAATAATGGAAAATATAATAACAGTAGTACTGGAATATTTTTTAAAAACATGTACAAAAATAATCAAACTGGAATATTTTTTAATTATTTTGATAATACATCTTTAAATATTTATTTAAGTAATTCTACTACTTATAGTTATGCAAAATTTAAATATCATTACCCTTTAAAATCTTTTAATAATATAAATTGGTTTAATTTAGATTTAAGTTTTGATAGTAATAAAAAATATGATTTTGATTTAAATTATGATAAAAAAATAGGTTCAATTCTAACATTATATAGCGATAATATTGTTGCTAGTGGATATTTAAAAACAAAATATATAAAAGTTAAAGCAAGCCTTGCTAAAAAAGCATTTTATTTTAATGATATACTAGATAATAATGAATATTTTGATATATCAAATAAATCATCAAATAGTATTATTTATAATATATATTCTAGATATCTATTAATAAGTAAACTTAATTTTAATAAAACTATATCTATAAATAGAGGAGTTCCTTCTGGGACATATAGTTTGAAAAATTATAAATTCAATCTAGATACGTATCATATATTATCAAGCGGGCTTACTCAAAATTTAGTATTAAATACTAATGTAACAGGAAATGGATTTATTTTTACTCATATCCCTGTAAATTTAGGAATTGGGATATTAAACCAAATTAATATAAGTAATAAAAATTGGCAAACACCTACAATTTATTTAAAAAGTAAAATTAACTTTTAAAATTTTTACATAAAATAGGCAGATTTTTTATAATCTGCCTATTTTATGTATCTATATACCATATTTCCTTCTTTTTTTAGATACTCTATTCTAATTAATCCTTCATCATCTTCTATTGCTACAACAAATTCATCTTTTTTTTCTTTTAAAATTTTTGATTCATACCCTAATTGTTTTAAATAATAAACAATGTTATTATTTTTTTCATTACAATAACAAATTTCTAAAAATAAATTATTTTTTTCTACTAAACGATATAATTTTTTATTTTGAATCTTAAATTCTATTATTTTTACAACTTCTTCTTCCTCTTTATAATTATTTATATATAATGCAAATAAATATAAATTATTTTCTTTATAATATTCTTTTACTTTGAAGCCATTATTTTCCAAGAGTTTTTTTATATCTAAAATATTTTTAATTTCTTTTTTTGCATATTCCACCCACATATCTTCCCTCCTTATATTTCTTTTATTGTATCCTACTTTAATTTTATTATATTTTTTTTAAATTTCAAACTTTTTTAAAGGTTTTTTTTATTTTTTTAGTAATAATATATTGAATAAAAAAATTTTAAATAAACAAAGGAGGAACAAAAATGAGTGAGAAGTTTAATAAAGTTATTTTAAGAGTTGCTCCCGATGGTGTATATATTAAAATAAAAAATGAACCTATGAGTATCTCTAGTGTACTTGCATTTTTAAATCAAACAGAATTAGATACTTTTGATTTGGAAGCTGTAAAACAAGCTTATTTCGAAAGAGGTGTTGAAGTAAAAATATCAGATAATATTGAAAATCTTAAAAAAATTCCTGATATTGAAATAAAAATAAGTGATGATAAAATGAAAGCTTATTTAAAAATAAAAAATACTGGTTTTATAGAATTTTTATCTTTAAAATATTTATTAGAAAAAGCTTATGATATAGGCATTTCATATGGTATAAATAAAAAAGTTTTATTAGGTATGATAAAATATGATTATAGAGGAAAATTTGTTCTCTTTGCAGAAGGAACTCCACCTATAAAAGGAAAAGATGCTATGATTCATTATAAATTTATGCCTAAAAAAAATAAAGATGAAGATAATCCTAATAACAAAATTGACTATAAAGAAAGAAATGATCTTTTTATCCCTGTAAAAAAAGATCAAATTTTAGCTGAAAAAACTCCTGCTACTCAAGGTACAGATGGAATTGATATTTTTGGAAATATTATTCCAGCTATTCCTGGTCAAGATAAAGTTTTAAAAAGAGGTGAAAATACACAATTAATTCATAATGGCCTCACTTTAGTTGCTGCAATATCTGGGCTTGTTGATATTAATGGTGATACTATTTCAGTAAAAAATATATTAATTGTTAACGATGTAAATATAAAAACTGGAAATATAGATTTTGAAGGAACCGTATTAGTAAATGGAAATGTAGATTTGGGATATCGAATAAAAGCTGATAATGATATTCGAATAAAAGGAGTAATTGAAGGTGCTATTTTAGAGGCTGGAAAAAATGTAATTATTGAAAAAAATTTTATCGGTTCTGAAGTAGGTAAAATTATTGCAAATCATAGTATAAAAATTAGAGATTTAGAATTTGCTTACTTAGAAGCAAAAGAAAATATAATAATTACAGATAGTGCTGTAAACTGTCAAATTTTAGCTGGTAAGTCTGTTGAAGCTATTCAAGGTAAAGGTATAATAATGGGAGGAGAAATCATTGCAATAGAGGGGTTATCTACAAAAATACTTGGTTCTAAAAATGGCTTAAAAACTATTATAAAAACTGGAAAATCTATATCTGTAAAAGAAGCTGTCGATAAAATAGATGAATATAAATCAGAAAATAAAAAAAGATTAATTAATATTGAAAAAAGTTTAGAATATATGGAAAACTTGCGTTTTGCTCACCCAGAATCATTTGATGAAGAAAAGAAGAAGCAATTTAACAGACTTCTTAATGAAAAATTAGCTATTGAATATGAAGTAAAATCTATGGTTAAAGATATAGCTAATAATCTAAAAAATGTCCATCCAACTGAAGGAAGCTTAGTTAAAGTATATAAAATATGCTATCCTGGAGTAGAGATATGGTTAAATAAATATAAATATGTCGTTACTAAAATAATGAAACATGTAGAATTTGTATATATAAATAATAAAATAGAGATACGTCCATTAAGAAAATAACTATAAATTAATATAATAATATATGGGGGTTAAAATGAAAAAAATTAATTCAAAACAAGATTTAGAAGCAATTATTTTAGGTGGATTATTTTTAGGCGCTGGTGGTGGTGGTGGCAAAAATGAAGCTATTATAATCCAAAATAAAATTCTAGAATATATAAATCAAGGGAAAGAAATTAATATAACTACTGTCAATGATAACTCTTTAAATTCTGGTGCTGTAGTTGCAATGATGGGTTCACCTCTTGCATTAAAAAAAGACAACGATTACTCTGCTCCTTCTAGAGCCTTTAATACACTCAGTAAACATATGAATGAAAATTTTAATTTTACACTTCCTATTGAAATAGGGGCTGTTAATAGCCTTATTCCTATCCTTACTGCTGCTCAACTTGATAATCTTTTTGTTCTTGATGCAGATGGTTCAAGACGTGCAGTACCTCAATTACAACTTACTACTTATAGTAAAGATATAAAAATTGCCCCTGCTGTATTATCAAATGATAATTTAAATAATTACATAAATTCTCATTTAAATATAACTATTGATAGCGAAAAAATAAATGATTTGTTATCTTCTGATATATCTGATGCGGAAATATTAGAAAGTATTGCTAGAAACATTCTTAGTAGTAATATTTTTGAATGTTTATGTGGTATATCATTCTATCCATTTAAAAAATCTGAACTAAATAAATTAGCTGATTCTACTATTCAAAATACTTTATCATTAATTTATAAAATTGGTAAAAATTTTATTGAAAATAATGATAGAAATTTAGTACAATATATCTATAACCTATTTTATAATAATAAAAAAGAATTGACTACTTTTTTTGGTGGAATAAAACCTATAAAAATATTTAAAGGTGAATTTGTTGAGTATATCCCTGGAAGTATTGATAAAAAAGGTTTTGATTTTGGTACTATTATCATAAAAAATGAAAACCAAGAGATGCATATTTTTTTTGAAAATGAAAATTTACTTTCTAGCTTACATGAAACAAAAAAAATAAATAAATACAAATCAACACACAAATGTAATTTATGGGGAATGGCTCCTGATACTATTTCTTATGTAACAAATGAAGGTCCTTTATCTAATGTAGAAGTAGTTAACTTATCTAAAGGAGAAAAAATTTTGGTTATAGGTTCAAAATGCGATAATAAGATGAGAGATCCATTTATATCTAATGGATTTTATAAAGTTATCTATAATTTAGCAAATCATAATAAAGGGGGCTTTATACCAAAAGATCTTATCCCTACAAAATATATTCCCATTGAAAAATTGGAATAATTGGAGGTTTTATGTATATTTTTAATAGTCTACGAAAAAAATTACTCTTTTCTATATTACCTATCTTGATAATAAGTATTTATTTATTATCATTTTATCATGCAAAAAATACAAAAAAATATCTTCTCGAAGAATACAGAGTAACACAAAATCAAACAGAAAATGAAATTATTTCATATATTTATTTAATTGACTCTGCTTACAAAATGTTTGAAAAAAAATTAAATGAAGAATTAAATAAAGATATCCTTAAATTTGTAAATGAATACAATAAAAGTTCTAAAGATATCTCTAAAATTAATTTAATAGAAGTTAGTAAATATTTTAAAAATAAATATGATTTTTATATAATAGATGAAAATACAACTGTAATAAAAAGTACAGAAAATAAAGCATTAAATTTTAATTTTAAGAAATTTAATAAAAAACTTGGAGAAAATATTGACTTTATTAGAAAAAATGGAAAAATTTATAATGAAAGGCTTCGAACAAATGTAATGAGTGGTTTTTTAAGTACTTGGGTATATAAATCTACACCCGATAAAAAATATTTATTTGAACTTGGATATACTGCTAATGGGTTAAAAGATTTTATTAATGACCTTGATCCCTTAAACATCATTGATAAACTAAAAAAAATTAATCCAATTATAAAAGATATAAAAATATATGATGTTTTTGGATATCAATTTGTAAGTAACGGGCAAAATTATGCTCCTACCAAAAAAAGTAAAGAAATTGTTGAATTAGCTAAAAAATATACTAAATATACTAAAGAAGATAATGAATATATAGAAAATATTATTTATATCAATTTAAATACGGGATTCAATATATCTGATCATAGTAAAATAATAGCTATACAATACGATAAATCTTTTATAAATAAACGTTTAAAAGAATTAAATCAATTTACATATTTTGCAATAACTATTTCTGTTATTATTTCTATATTTATTATTTCTATTATAAGCTTTTTTGTAACACATTCTTTAAAAAAATTAAAATTTATTTCTCATGAATTATCAAATGGAAATTTTAATATTAAAGCAGATATAAAAAGTAATGATGAAATTGGAGATTTTGCAAAAACATTTAATATTATGACTGCTAAATTAAATGATAGTTTTAATCAAATAAAAGAACAAAATAAAAGAATTGAAGAATACAATTTAACATTGGAAGAAAAAGTAAAAGAACGTACAAAAGAAATTAGAATTAAAAACGAAAAAATTGTTTCATCTGTAAGATACGCTAGAAAAATTCAAAACTATATTTTACCTTCAAAAAAATTTTTAAAAGAAAATTTTAAAGACTTTTTTATTATTTGGCAACCAAAAGATGTGGTTGGTGGAGATTTTTATTTTGGAAAAAAAATAGAAGAAATTATTTATTTCGCTGTTATTGATTGTACTGGGCATGGTGTCCCTGGTGCTTTTATGACAATGGCTACAAGTTCATTTTTAAATGAATTAATTACAAAAGAGATATCACCTTCTGAAATATTAAATGGATTAAATCATAGAATAAAGACATATTTCAATAAAAATAGTCAAAAAATATCAGATGATGGACTTGATATTTCTCTTATAAAATATAATTCAGTTAGTAAAAAATCTATCTTTGTAGGAACAAAGCTTTCAATGTATTTATCAAAAAATGGAGTTATTAAAACATTTAAAGGTGATCGCCAAAGTATTGGATATATAAAATCAAAAGATCATTACGATTATACAGAATATAAATTTGATGCAACTTCAGATACAATAATCTATCTATCTACTGATGGATATACTGACCAAAATGGTGGTCCAAAAAATTTTGGTTATTCAAAAAAACGATTAATAAATGATTTAGATCAAATAGCTCACAAACCATTAGATGAACAAAAAAAAATTATTATTGAAAATTTAAAGAAATGGAAAGGTAAAGAAACTCAACGAGATGATATTACTCTGATAGGAATAAAATTTAAATAATTATAAAAAAGAAGCTCTTATAATAAGAGCCTCTTTTTTTATTTAATTTTATTAAAAGCTTGTTCTAAATCCGCTATTAAATCATCTACATTTTCTAATCCTATCGACAATCTAATAGTTTCAGGTTTTATCCCTACTTCTTTTAATTTTTCTTCTGAAAGTTGTCCATGAGTAGTACTTGCTGGATGAATAATTAATGATTTTGCATCTGCAACGTTTGCTAAGTGTGAAAATAATTCTACACTATCAATGAACTTTTTACCTGCCTCTACGCCACCTTTTATTCCAAATGTAAATATCGAACCTACACCTTTAGGAAAATATTTTCCTGCTAAAGCTTTATTTTCATTTTCATCTAATTCAGGATAACTTACCCATTTTACTAACTCATGATTATTTAAATATTCTACTATTTTTCTAGCATTTTTTATATGTCTTTCTAATCTAAGACTAAGTGTTTCTATCCCTTGTAATATTAAAAATGCATTAAATGGACTAATTGCTGCTCCTGTATCTCTAAGGAGTTTTACTCTGGCTTTTAATATAAATGCAGGTGCCCCTAAATCTGAATATTTTAATCCATGATACCCTGGATCTGGCGTTGTAAAATTATCAAATCTTCCACTTTTTGCCCAATCAAATTTTCCACCATCTACAATTATTCCACCAATACTTGTACCATGCCCCCCTAAAAATTTTGTAGCTGAATAAACTACAATGTCTGCTCCATGCTCTAGCGGTTTAAAAAGATATGGTGTCGCAAAAGTATTATCTATTATTAATGGTAACCCATTTTCATGTGCTATATTAGCAACTGCTTCTACATCAACAAGAGTACAATTTGGATTTCCTATTGTTTCTATATATATTGCTTTTGTTTTTTCTGTAATAGCATTTCTAAATCCTTCTAAATCATCAGGATCAACAAATTTCGTTGTAATCCCAAAATCATTAATTGTATTTGAAAGTAAATTAAATGTTCCACCATAAAGATTTCTTGCCGCTACAATTTCATCACCAGCTTTTGCCACTGTAAGTAAAGCATATGTTATTGCTGCAGAACCAGAAGCCACCGCTAAAGCTCCTACTCCACCATCAAGTGCTGCTAATCTTTCTTCAAGTACTGCTGTTGTTGGATTCCCTATTCTTGTATAAATGTTTCCAGCTTCTTTTAAAGCAAATAAATTTGCAGCATGATCTGTGTCTTTAAATACATAAGATGTTGTTTGATAAATAGGTACTGCTCTAGAACCAGTTTCACTATCTGGTTTTTGTCCTGCATGTAATTGTAATGTTTCAAATTTTAAATTTTTACTCATATTTAATTCCCCCTTAGTTTTTTTATTTTACTTTTTATAAATTATTATTTTTATAAACTTATTATCTACATAATTATTTATCTTTATTCTCTATTTATTTTTTGTTTATTCTTTTAGTAAATAATATTTATAAAAAAAACTCTTCTCTAATGAGAAGAGTTAAAATCTTAATTTTATCTCTCTCATCTTCGAATTTTGATTTAAATTTTTAAATCAATTATTTCACGGAATTAGCACCACACCATAAGGTAGGTTGCTGAAGTTTCTAAGGGCCGTTCCCTCCACTTCTCTTGATGAGTTTTTGTTCAGTTTTGACTTAATAGAAGTATACAATAAAAAAGTAGTTTTGTAAAGTTTTTTTATTAAATTTGTCAAAATTTTTTTTAAAAATTATTATTTCTTTAAAATAATAATAGTTTTTAATTTAAATATAGAAATAGTTTACCTCTTTTAATTTTTATGTTAAACTATTAATAATGCCAAAGTAATAAAGGAGAGAAACCTATGAAAAAATTAATATTTCTTTTGTTTTTATTAAACATAAGTTTAACATTTTGTAATACAAAAATATATAATGAAGAAAATTATAAATTTCCATTTAAAAATAGATTTACAAGTACCGCAATAGGAACTCCTCCTAGATTGCAGTATAAAATCAAAAAAAAACCTGTTGTTTCATTATATAAACTACAAATAAATAAAACAAATAATATCCCTGAAATATTTTGGTTTGCTAAAAAAAACATTTTTTCATTAGCAAAACAGAAAAAAAAGGCCCCTCTTGTATATATTTTTTCGGGTACAGGAGGTTACTATAATGCTCCAAAAACAAAATTTTTAAGAGATGTTTTTTATAATAATGGATTTCATGTAGTTTCTCTCACATCCCCTAGTCATCCATCATTTTTAATAAATTCATCTTCTTATGGATATACTGGAATTATAGAAAAAGATTCAAAAGATTTATACAAAGTAATGAAAAAAGCTCATGAAATAATAAAAAAACAAATTAAATATACTGATATATATTTAGTAAGTTATAGTTTAGGAGGAACTCATGCTGCTTTTGTGTCAAAACTTGATGACAAAGAACATTATTTTAATTTTAAAAAAATATTTATAATTAATCCTGCTGTAAACTTATATACTTCATCTATCATTCTTGATGATTTAGTTGAAAAATATTTCCCAAATAAAATTTCTGATGTTAATAATTTTATTTCAAATACAGAAAATTTATTTTTTAATATTTATCCACATGATCATATAAATCTTGATTTAAATATAATCAAAGATAACTCTTATAACTTAGAAGGACTTGGACTTACTGAAGAAAAATTTAAAATATTTATTGGTCTTTCTTTTAGAAATTCTATAACTAATATATCATTTATTAGTGATATTAAAAATAATCTTGGAAAAATAGTTCCTAAAGATACTAAATTGTCTAAATTTGATTCTATTACTAAATATTACAAAAAAGCTAATAATATGAGTTATATAAAGTATTTCAATGAATATGTTCTTGAAAATTTAAAAAAAGATGACCCTACTTTAACAAAAGAAAAACTTATAGATATGGCCAATATGATGAGTATTACAGATTATTTAAAAAATAAAAAAAATATGTATGTTGCCATAAATGAAGATGAATCTATTTTACTTCCTGAAGAAGTTAAATGGTTAAAAGACACTTTCAAAGGACGTAGTTTTATTTATCCATATGGTGGTCATTGTGGTAATATGTACTATAAACAAAATGTAGATGATATGCTAAGCTTTATTTTAGATAAAAAAAATTAATAAAAATTTTATAAAGGGGTAGAGAATTTATGACTATTTTTACATTGATTTTATTAAGTATCGGATTAGCAATGGATGCTTTTGCAGTATCTATATCTCAAGGTGTTGCTGTTAAAAGATTAAAAATAAACCAAGCACTTACTGTAGCACTTACTTTTTCTATTTTTCAGGCATTCATGCCATTATTAGGATTTTTTTTAGGAAAAAGTATTTATAATTTAGTTCATAATTATAATAATATAATTGGATCTGTTTTATTAATTGGAATAGGTCTTAAAATGCTACATGAAGCATACAAAGAGGAACAATGCGAAAGAAATGGTAAATGTTAAACTATAACCTTATTCTTCTTGCTATTGCTACAAGCATAGATGCGCTAGCCGCTGGATTTTCTTTAGCTTTTACAAAACATTTAAATATTATATTTTCAGTTGCTATCATAGGATTTATTACTTTTATTATTTGTTTTAGTGGAGTGTATATTGGAAATAAAGCAAATAAATTTTTAACCACAAAGGCAGAATTTTTTGGTGCTTTTGTTCTTATAATTCTTGGCATAAAAACTTTTTTTATATAAAATAAAAAGTGAGAAAAACTCACTTTTTATTTTGTAGTAAATGTATATACTCCATCCCAGTCTTCTGGTGGAGGATTTTTTATATATTCTTCTATTCTTTTTATATAAAGCTTACTCGGTCCATCATTTTCATCTACTTCAATTGCTTTTAAAAACATCTCTTTTGATTTTTTCCATTCTTTATTAAAATAAAAATCTAAGCCTTTTTCATATAATTCTTTTAATTTTAATTTTTCTTGAGATAATTCTCCTTTTTTAGCCATTAGTTCATAAGTTTTTACTGCTACTTTTTTACCTTTAACTCTTGCTAAATCTAAAAGTCTTGCTTCTACGTCTTCTTTTACTTTTTTATATGTATTTTCACTTATCATTATATAAGTTCCATACATTTTATTAGCACCTTCAAGCCTTGAGGCTAAATTTACTTCATCGCCTATTATAGTGTAATTAAACTTTTTATTTTCACCTATATTACATCCCATATTCCCTACTACCATTTCTCCACTGTTTATACCAATTCTTGCATATATCGGCGGATATCCACTCTCTTTATATTTTTCTCTAAATTCTACTAATTTTTCTTGGTATTCTAGTGCTGCAAAACATGCATTTAAAGCATTATTCTCTAATTGGATTGGTGCTCCAAAGATAGCCATTACCGCATCTCCTATATATTTATCAATAGTTCCTTTATATTCTAATATAATATTAGTTGAAACTGATAAATAATCATTTAAAAATTCAACTAATTCTTCTGGACTCATTTTTTCAGAAATAGAAGTAAATCCTTGTATATCCGAAAAAAATGCAGTAAGCTCTCTTTTTTCTCCTCCAAGTTTCAACATTTCCGGTTTTTTTACTAACTCTTCTACAAGTATCGGTGAAATATAATGCCCAAATACATTCCTTATATATTTTTTTTCTTTACCTTCTAAAAAATAATTTTCTATTGTTAAAATTAAATATATTAAGATAAAAACGACAATTGGATAAAAAACTTCTATCCACAGACCTTTTCTAAATAAAATATAAGATAAAATCAAGTACGTCACTATAACACTATTAGTTAAAATATTTGAAAGTGCTAAATTTATATCCTTTATTGACAATATAAATATAATTAAACTTCCAAATAAAAATAAAAGTGGTACTTCTCCTTTTACCTCTATTCTTTTCATAAATTTATTATCAATAAGATTTTGAATAGCTGTTGCATGAAGCTCTACTCCTGGTGTGTTAGGATCAAGAGGTGTTACCCTTAAATCATATAGTCCTTTTGCACTATCTGTATATCCTACTAATACTATTTTGTTTTCAAGTTCTTTTTTATCTACTCTTTTATTAATAATATCTGTATATGATATATATTTAAATGTATGCCCTTTCCCATAAAAGAAAAGCCTTTGATAACCATTTATATTTGTTGGTATAGTTTTGTATAGTTTTTCATCTTTAAAAATATCTATTTTAGAATTTTTTAAATCTAATACTACATTATCCTTTATACTTAAATTTTCTGATTTTAAGTACACTAATAAGTACAATGGTGGAAAATACAAATTTGATAAATTTTCTTTTGTAACAGTAACAATTCCTCTAAGAACTCCATCTATATCTGGTCTACCTACATCATAAGGTGCTATTCCATATGCAAATTTTGCAATAATATCTATAGGAGGAATTATTTTATATATTTCAAACGGTTTTACACGTCTTTCTCCTGTTCTTCCTACTTCTTTTATTTCGTCTAATATTCCATTTATTTTATAAAAACGGCTTTTTTGATAATATATTTTATTATACTCAAATCTAGATATATCTTCTGCTATATCCATAATATTATAAGTTCCTATTACAGTATTTTTTGCTTTCTTTAATGCTAAAGCAAATTCATAGTCTTGGTCTGTATCAAGTTTATTTATTTCTTTTAAAAGTTCAATAGCATCTTGTTCTGGTATAATTCCTTGCTTATATTTAGTAGCCACTATTGTTTTCATATTTTTTTTATAATCTATTTTATCTTTTGATACACCTTCTTCTGTAAAAGATACATCAAATCCTATACTTTTTACCCCATATTCAGTTAAAGCTGTAACTAGTTTGCCATGTATACTTCTTTCCCAAGGCCATTTACCTATTTCAATTAAACTTTTTTCATCAACACCAGCTATCACTACATCATATTCGCGATTTTTTTTCTCAAATATATCCATTGCTTTATATCTCATATCATATGTTTTTACTTCAAAAATTTCAAAAAAAGTCATTCCAAGATTTGTGTATATTATATAAATAAAAATCATAAAAGTGAGTATAATATACCCACTTTTAATTATATTTTTTCGTAACATCATTTTTCTCCTAATCTATTGTCATTGTTACACTACTTTCACTAGTATAAATCTCTTTCTCATCATTTCTAAAATGTTCATCAGATGTTTCATTACTATATCTGTGATAATCTACTGTTACTACTCCAGGTGTTGTAGTAAAATCATACTGTATTTCAGCTACATTACTACTATTATAATAATATTTTAAACTTGTAAAATGATCTCCTAAATAAGTAACATTTGCATCATAAGTTTTATTTACATCTATATACGATGGTGATGTATTTGTACTATATGAATATTTATCATATTTAAATGATTGTAAATGATTATTTGTGTCATAATTTATATTATAAAATTTTTCTATTAGTTCTGTATTATAATCTATATTATTATTACCATCTTTGTCTTCATACACTTCAACAGCTTCAATATTTCCGTTCGTATCATATTTTAATAATGCTTCAAATTTATTACTATCATCATGAAGAGATATTAATTGTGCCTCATTATAATCTAAATATTGTATATTTGAATTTGTTGAATTACTAAATAATTTTTCTACTTGTGTTGCACGTCCATACTCATCTGCTGTTATTAATAATCCACCTGTTGTACTATTATTACTATCCATTAAATCAACATATTCTGTAGAAATAGCTGCCTGTGTAGAAGCTTGTGCAAAATAAAAATATTTCCAAAGTTCAAATGCAAAATTTTTATATTTTTCTATATAATCATTTATTACTATGCCTTTATCGTACATTTTTATTTTAAATATATGCGAATGTGTACTTCCATGACTATTTGATGCAACTATTTTATAATAATAATCATTTGGCGCTGTAACTGTAGTAGTAAAATCACTTGGATAATCAAAGTGTAATTGTATATTTGAACTTGTTGAATTTTTTGTTGCAGATTGTAAAGATAATGAAGTTGGTGCTGTTCCAAAATATAATTGATAATTAATATTATTATCTATCGATGATGGGCTAACAAAATCAGAATTACAATTTGATTCTACAGAATCAAATTGTATTCCACTAAAGCTTGAAATATCTACATATATAATATCTCCCGCATTTACATTTGATTTATTATCATATGGGTAGACAGTTTTCCCTTCAACACTTGTATTATAAATAATATTAGGCGCTCCAAAGATAGCAGTATAAGAATTAACTCCTGGTCCAATATTTAAATAATCATATATAACATTTAATGGATTATTTTGATTATCTTTACCAGAAATATCGATATTCCATTGTCCAGCTAAAAGATTATCAATACTAGCTGATGTAGCCGGATAAACTATTGATACAGATTTTGATTGTTGTAAAGTGGCATGATTTAAATTAATTTCAATAGTCTGAGTTTCAGGAAGTATATTTGCCATTATATTAGAATTTTGTACTATATTTTTCTTAGGCCATTTTACATTAAATACAAACTCACCATCACCTTTTGTTATATCAGTAGCATTTTTCACCTGTTCTTTTACATCATTACTATTATTAAAACATCCCAAAAGTGTAAATAATATTAATATTATCCCTATTTTTTTCATTTATTTTCCTCCTTAATTTTTTAATATAAAATGCTTTAATCCTATTTTTCATATTTACTATTATTGAAAACTAATAGTAAATATATTGCTATCTTTATAACCTATAGTATTTTCACCTCTAATTTTAAAATAATATTTTTGACCTGGAGTAAACTCATATGAAGGAAAATCAATTGGATAATTGAATTTTATAATTTCTCCGCTATAAGTAGAACTTACTTCTGATATTTGCACAGCATTAGACATATCTGAATTTGTACTTACATATAATGTATAAGTAATATGATCATATTGTGAGTATGTTGAAGAATCTACATTAATATGGCTATAATTTGATCCCATAGATTCAAATTCTATTCCAGTAAAATCACTAAGATTTGTCGTAGTATCCAAAGAAATACCATATATGTTGTTAGGCCCACCAAAAAATACTGTATAAGCATTTGTCCCTTCGTTTATAACGATATCATCATATATAAAATTTAATTCTTTATCTAAACTATTATATGCTTTCATATCAATAGACCAATTCCCAACTTCCAAATCATCAATTGTAATTAAATATTCACTTTCACCATTTCTAATTATTTCCTTTTTTATTTCTATAGAATTATTATAATTATTTCCATCATATTTAAATAAATATATTGATATTTTTTTTGTTTCTGGTAATATATTTGTACTAACATTTGTATTTATCTCTTTTTTAGGCCAATTTATCATAAATTTTAATTCACCTTTTGGCTTTTCTTCTTGATAATTAATACAACCAACTATCATTAATAATAAGACACTCATAATTACTTTTTTCATTTATTTTACCCCTTTTTAATCTTACTTAATCTGTATTATTAATTTATTTGTTTTATCTTCTTCTATTTCTTGTATTTTCTTAATTATTTCTACTGCATTTGCTTGATCTACAGTTTGATTAACAAAATTATCAATCATAGTTAAATTGTTTTTTAATGATATTACTTCTGGGTTTGTATTAACTGTTTCCTCTTTTACCCCATCTTTTACTTCTGAAACTACTTCTTTTGATTTTTCTTTTATAGTCTCTTTTTTTTCTATTGCTTTTTCTTTTAGAGTTTTTATTTCTTCAGATTCTTCTTTTGTTTCTTTTACTTCTTCTATTTTTTCAGCAACAATTGCTATAGTTTCTTCTGGGTTTATTTCTTCTTCTGGTGGTGTTTCTTGATGTTGCTCTATTTCTCCTATACTACCTTTTCTATCTACTTTTACCTTTTGATTTTTGTTTACAAGTATTTCTAAATCACTACCTATCTTTTTTACACTTACAATTCCTGAAAAAACTGTAATATCAGAACGACCATTTTTAGCCGCCGATACTGTAAATTTTGTTCCTCTAACACCGGCAACTACACTTCCTGTTTTTACTTCGTATTTTGCACCTGTTTCTACTTTTTTCTTTACATTTGAATATATTTTCCCCCATAATAGATTTAACCCTGTTTCTGTTATTTCTTCTGTTTGTGGTCTTCCTTTTAGTGACTCTATATAAACTTTTGTTTTTTCTCCTATATTTACAAAGCTTCCATCTTCCATTTTAAGTGAAAGTGTTGTTTTTTCTGTAGTTAAAATAGTCATTTTTTCTTCTATTTCTGCATTTTCAACTAGTTGATACCAACTATCATCATTATCCAGTTTTAAAAATGCTTGCCCATTTAATTTTGATACAAAAGCTTTTTTAGGTACTTCATTTATAGTATCTTCAGTTAATAAGTCTTTGAATTTTTCTGTATCATCTTGAAGTAGAGAATCTAATTCAGAGGCACTAAATATAATATTAAAAATCATTATATAAAATATCATTAAAATTGTCTTTTTCATAATTTCCCTCCTAAAACTCTCTACTAAGTGTAGTTGATATAATATTATTTATATAATCATATGAATTGATATTTGAATTTCCATATATAAATGTATACCCAACGCTCCAATTCATTTCCCATATTGTTTTCCCACTAATATTTCCAGCTATGTTATGTGATATATCTTTTTTCTTAACTCCATCAATTTCTAAACTATTCAATTTATAAGACAATATATATCCATAATTCATATTATATTTTTCTTTAAATTTTTGAGTTCTATTTATTCCTATATTTATATAATTATTATCATAAGTACTTTCATTATATTTCTCTTTTCCAGTTATAAAATTAATTGTATTTAATATTTCTTTTTGATCTAAATAATTATAAGTTGAATAAAGAGTCATCGTAGTTCCTTTATAATTATCTATTTTATTATTTTTATATCCTATATCTATTCCAAAATTAATATTTGATTTATCATTTATAGTTTTAAATGATAATACCCCTATATTTATCCCAAATTCACTATATTTCCCATTTTCAAATGTTAATTTAAACATACTAGGCGCTGATATATTTAATGTATCATTAATAAAATATTGAGGTTGTCCTCCTATAAATATATTATGATTTGTTTTAGTAGTTTCTTTTGAATAAAGTTGATTTCTATAAGAGGTAAAAAAAGTAAGATTATAATTGTCTGATATTTTATTAACTCCCATTAGAGTAAAGTTCATATTTGTATACATATCTCCAATTTTATTTTCTTTTAATGTATATAAATTGTCATTATATCCTAATCCTAACTCTATATTTTTTAGATATTCAATATTAGCTTTTTTCTTATAAATTCTTTCAAGTTCTTTTAATTTATTTTTACTTTTTTTATCTAGTTTAAATTTTTTGATTTTTTTTATAGTTTTTATAACTTCATTATTATATTTTTCATCAGTTACATATATTTTTAATAATTCAAAATTGTAATATAATTTATCAATATTATCAAAATTTTCTAAAATATATTTATAATATTTTATTGCTTCATCCTTTTCAGAAAGACCATTTTTTATTTTTGCTAAATTTTTATAATATTTTTCCCCTTGTTTTTCTTCAACAGATAAATTTTTTAATAAATCATTAGCCAAATTATAATTTTCATTTTCTACTAATATTGCTATTAAGTCGAGCCCTTCTACTTTGTTTAATTTTTGATTATTACTTGTTTCTAAGTTTTCTATAGCAAAAATAGTGCTATAAATAAAAAACATTCCTAAAAAAACTTTTTTCATAAATTCTCCCCCAAACTATAATTTTATTTCCAAAGTTTCATATGCTAAATAACTTTCTTTAAATATTTTTCTTGCTATTTCTACTTTTTTATCTACAATTTCATCTGTATCATCTGGACTATGATGCGTTAAATAAAGTTTTTTTACTTCCGCCTTCTTTGCATTTACTGCTGCCATTTCAGGAGTACTATGCCCCCATCCTTGTTTTAATTTGTATTCATCATTTAAATAAGCACTATCATGTATCAAAATATCTACATTTTTACTAAATTCAATTAATTTTTCATCTCCACCTACATAACTTTCAACATCCGTTGCAAATACAATTTTTTTATTTTTATATTCTACTTTGTATATATTTACTCCCCCAACTGGATGATTAATTGCATGCATACAAGTAACTACTATATCTTCTTTTTCTATTTCATATGTTTCATAATTTTTGTTATAAATTTCTATATTGTTACTATCTTTTCTAATTATAATAATTTGATTATCATGGGTTTCATATATTCTTTTATAACTTCCTGTTTGTCTAAATTTTACTGGAAAATATTGATGACTCATTATATTAGTTAAAATATCACTAAAACTTGCTGTAAATACTGCTGAACCTATAAAATTAAAAAAATATTTTTTCATATAAATAGGTGTAAAGTACATCAAACCTTGTATATGATCTATATGTGTATGCGTAAAAAATATATTAATTTCTGTATTTTTTTTATTTTTCAATATATCTTTACCATAATTGATTATCCCTGTTCCTGCATCAAATATCATTATTTTTTTACCAATTTCAATAGATAAACATGTAGTATTCCCACCATATTTTTTATATTGGTCACCAAACACATTATGACTACCTCGTACTCCCCAAAATTTTATTTTTATATCATCCGCCATTAATTTCCCTCCTATTATTTATCATAATTTTTATAATAAATGACTTTTCAATAAATTTATATTACAATTTTATTATTTTATCCAATTCTTCTTTATACAATTCATATATTTTTTCTTTTAAAAATATATCTAATAAATCTTTTTCCAAATGATTTGCTTCAACTTCTTTTTTTAAAATACTTATAGCTTTATCTACTGACATAGGAGGTTTATATGGTCTATCTCTTGCTGTAAGAGCTTCAAAAATATCTAAAATAGCTAATATTTTTGCTTGTGTCGTTATTTCATCGCCTTTTAATCCTAGCGGATATCCTGAACCATCTATTTTTTCATGATGTCCTCCTGCTATTATTGGTACGTTTTTTAATTGTTTTGTCCATTTTATTCCATCTAAAATCTCTTTTGAATATACTACATGTTCTATCATTTCTTCTCTCTCTTTATCAGTTAAATTTCCTCTTTTGATTGATAAATTTTTATATTCAAATTCATCTATAATTTTTTCTTCTTTCTCATTTATTTTTATTTTTTCATTATATATTTCTTTTAATTTTTCCTCTTCTTCTTCTTGTAAATAACCTTTTTTATTAGTTTCTTCTATAAACTTTATATATTCATCATATTTTTTTATTTTTTCAATTTCTCCATTTTGAGATAATATTTCTCTAAAATATTTATATCTATATTTAATTACATTAATTCTATCTTCAGTAAGTCTATCTCTTTTTTGTAAAATATATTCTTTAACTCCTATTTTACCTATATCATGAAGAAGTGCTGCATAATATATCTCCTTTATTTGATTTTTATCATATTTTGTATAAGCATATTTTCCATAATTTACTTTACTTACTGTTTCTAAAAATTTTAATGCATATCCTGCTAAACGTCTTGAATGACCAGAAGTAGTATTATCTCTTTTTTCTAAAGTCATAACCATAGATTCAATAAACGATTGTAAAAGATTTTCAATAGAATTGTAAAGTTTTGTTCTTTCAATAAGAATAGCTGCTTGAGATGCTAAAGAACTGATGATTTGTGCTTCAATTTTATTATACTCTAAAATTTGTTTTCGTATCTCTTCTTTTTTTTCTAAAATCAAATTATAATCTGATTTTTTATTTATAAGTTGTAATACTCCCACAAGCTCATGATTATAATCTAACATCGGTATTACAAGCATATTTACTGTTTGATAATTTATTTTTTCATCAAAACTAGAATTATATTTTAATCCAATATTTTCATCAATATTATTTACATTTTTTAATATTAGAGTTTTTTTACTAAACCCAACATATCCCGCTATACTGTTCCTGTCTAAAGGAAGAGTAAATTCATTAAAATCTATTTTTCTTGAGACATTATGAGTTATTGCAAATCTTAAATAATCTTTACCTTTCTCATCTGTTTCTTTTACATATATGCTTCCACCGTCACTACAGGTTATTCTCATACTTTCTTTTAAGATTATATTTAATAATTTCTCTATATCTCTTTCTGCAGATAACGATATTGCGATTTTTATAAGGTCATTTAATAATTTTTTATAATCTAACTCCATTTCTTCTCCCCACAATTTTCTTAAAATTTTCTTAAAACTTTTTCTATTTATAATATTAAAAAAATAGAGGAATTTCCTCTATTTTTTTATTATTTTTTCTTAAAAAATAAATTTACACTTTTTTTAGACTTTAATTCGTTACATGTATTACAAAAAAATTGTAAAGCCCCACAAGCTGATAATAATTCTACTTCTTTTCCACATTTATTACAAGTAGCTCTTTTTACATAAGCTTCATTACATATTTCACAAAAATATTCTCCTGTTCTATTATTTTTACTCATGACATTATTGCATATAGGACAAATTCCTGTTTTTTTTATATTTTCCTTCATACTTATTTCCTTTCACTATTAGCTCAATATAATTTTTCTATATTTCATATTTTTTTATTCAAAATCTATTTTTTAGTAACCTTATTATTATAAAGTGTCAGTGCTTACACTTTTTTATTATTAAAAAAATTTATATTTTTTCAATAATTATTTTTTTTGCGTCTTTCTTTCTGATTGCTATATTAGTATTTCTTATCACATATTGTTTTGGATCTCCTAAAGGAGCATTTCTTTTAAAACTAATAATTTCACCGCTAGTTACTCCCATGTCAATAAGTCTTTTTTTTAACTCCCCTATATCACCTATTTTTATTATTTTTGCTTGTTCACCTCGTTTAAGCTCAGTTAATAACATTTTGCACCTCATTATATTATTTTTTGTTTTTCTAATATTATATAAATATACTTCATTATATTAAAACTATTATCCTATGTCAATATATAATAAAATTCCCATCTATTTTTTTGAAATGGGAATCTTATTAAAGTTATTTAATTTTATTCATGTCTAAGTGCATCTATCGGATTAAGCTCTGCTGCTTTTTTTGCTGGAAACGTTCCAAAAATTACTCCAATTCCTCCTGATACAAATACTGCTAACATTAACATCCATATACTTAATATTGGTTGAATATTCATAATATTCCCTACTATCGTACTAATACTATATCCTAATACTATTCCTAATAATCCGCCAACTAATGTAAGTGTAACTGATTCTATTAAAAATTGAGTTAATATATCTTTATTTTTAGCTCCAATTGCTTTTCTTATTCCTATCTCTCTTGTTCTTTCTGTTACTGTTACAAGCATTATATTCATCACCCCTATACCACCTACAAGTAATGATATAGCTGCTACTGATGTAAGTAATAACGATACTGTAGAAAGTATATTGTTGAATGAATCTAATGGTGAACTACTACTTCCTATTTCATAGATATCTTTTTTATTATGTGATTTTTCTAAATAACTTACTACTTTATCAGCTATACTGTCTTTTTGATTTATATCATTTATCTTAAATTTTATTTGTGATATTTGAGTATCATTTACATATTTTTGAAAGGTAGTATATGGTAAAAATGGAAAATACATCTCTCTTCCACCTAATGTACTTAATAAACTTTTCATAGGATTTTCAAATATCCCCACTATTATAAAATTATAACTTTTCCCTCCCCCTACATCAATCTTTAATTCTTCTCCTACTACATCTATTCTTCCAAATCTTTTCATAGCATATACATCATCTATAAGCACTACTCTATCCGCTTTTTCTACTTCTTCTTCTGTAAACTCTCTTCCATATAAAAGGTCATATCCATTTACATACAAACCATTTTCATTAGTCCCTGTTATTTTACTAAATTTTCTTTTTTCATTTAACATTACACCGCCTCTAGAGGCTATATCTGGTGTTATTCCTTCTATTCCATTAATTTTTGATATTTCTTCCAAATCATCTTTTGTAATATAATCTTTTTTACTCAATACTTCATCATCAGATTGGACAGATATTGTCACCGTTCTATCCATTACATCTTTTAAATCACCTGTTATTGATTGTTGACTTCCTTTCCCAATCATCGATATCATGATAACTGATGAAATCCCTATAATTATTCCAAGCATGGTTAAACTTGAACGAATTTTATTACTTACAAGACTTTGAAATGCTGATTTCAAAGTTTCATTTATATTCATTAGATACCTCCTAATAATTTATCTTATCAGAGATAATCTCCCCATCTTTAAAAGTTATTGCTCTTTTACAATTAGCTGCTATTTCAGGTTCATGAGTAACCATTACTATTGTTACTCCCTCTTTGTTTAACTCTTTAAAAATCTCGATTATCTCTTTTTCTGATTTACTATCTAAATTTCCTGTAGGCTCATCCGCTAAAATTATTGCAGGATTATTTACAAGAGATCTAGCAATTGCTACTCTTTGTCTTTGTCCTCCTGATAGTTCATTTGGTCTATGGTGAATTCTATCTTCTAATCCTACTCTCTCTAATGCCTTTTTAGCTCTTTCATGTCTTTCATGTGCATGAATCCCCGCATACATCATAGGTAATTCTACATTTTGTACCGCTGTAAGTTTTGGTAACAAATTAAAAGATTGAAATACAAACCCTATTTGTTTATTTCTTACTTCAGCTATTTTATCTTCTTTTATTTGCGAAATGTCTAATCCGTTTAATAAATATTTTCCAGAAGTAGCAGTGTCAAGACACCCTAATATATTCATCATTGTAGATTTACCACTACCACTGCTCCCTATAATTGCTGTAAATTCCTTCATTTTTATGTGTAAATTTATATTTTTTAAAGCATGTACTTCAATATCTCCTGTTTTATATATTTTATTAATGTTTTCTAAAATAATCATATCTTTATCTCCTTTTATTAATTTGGTCTTTTCCCACCACCTAATCCTGGCCCTGGTCCTGGTTCTTCGTTATCATCTTGTGATGTATTTTTTGGAATTTCACTTATTATTTTATCTGTCAATACTACTTTATCTCCTGCTTTAATATTAGCCGAATTTACTATTACTTTATCTCCTATTTCTAATCCTTCTATTACTGATATTTTTTTAGTTTTCTCTATTATTTTAATATTTTTTCTTTGGGCTTCTCCATTATTATATACTAATACATAATTATTCTTACCATCTTTTTTTATTGCAAAAGATGATACTACTTTTGCATTTTCTATTTTACTGGTAACTATTTCTAATTCTACACTATATCCTGGTCTAAATCCAGCTGTTTTTGAGTCATATGTTACTTCTATTTCTACATATACATCTTCATAACCATTTCCTGATACTGTAGTAGCTACTGATGATATTTTACTTACTTTTCCTAATGTTTTTTTATCATTAAATGTTATTATTACATCTTGTCCTACTTTTACATTGTCTATGTCTTCTGCTGATACCTCTGCTGTTATTATTTGTGAATTAATATCCGCTATTTTCATAAGATATGTATCTGTACTAGCCATAAAATTTTCAGTTGCGTTATTTTCTGTTATAGTTCCATCTACAGGACTAGCTATATATTTTACAGTTTTCTCAAGATCTTCTTCAAGTGTTGCTATATCTAGCTCTAATCGTTGTATAGCATAGTTTGCTTCCTTTATTGTATTTTTTCTTACAGTTTCCGCTTTCTTATAATCATATTGTAATTTTATTAATTTTTTATTAGATAATTCATATTCATCATTTTTTTGAATTAATTCTTTTTTATAGCTATTAATTTCATTTTCTTTTTGCTTAATTGATTCACTTAAACTATTTACTGTATTTTTACTATTATTTAATTCTGTTATAGTTACTCCTTCTATTTCAAAAAGTTCTTTATTTACTTCGTATTCTTTTTTAGCATCTTCTAACTCTTTATTTAAATTTTCAAGAGATAGTTTAGCTAAAATAAGATTATTTTTTATATTCTCTATATCTTTTTTAATATTTTCCATTTCTAATTTTTGGCTTTCTATATCAATATTACTTGTTTCAAATTTATTATTTTCAATAATTAAATTTTGTTCTTTTATTTGAATTTTTTTGCTTTCAATTTCTCTAATCAAATCATTTCTTTCCTCTTCATCAAATGTAATAAGTATATCTCCAGCTTTTACTGTATCATCTTCTTCAAAATTAACTTTTTCTACTCTCAAAGCTTTATTTATAAATATTTCTTCTTCATTTTTCAATTCCACTTTTCCATCTGCTGTTATAGAATTCTTAAATTCTGTTTCTCTTACAGGTATTACTATTACTTTATTATCTTTTACTTCTTTTTCATTTTTCTTATTCCCATTCAACAAAAAATAATATCCTGAAATCCCCAATACTATTATTAATAATCCTATTATACTTTTTTTCATTTTCCCCTCCTAATTTATTGTATCTAAATAGTTTTGATATTCTGTATAAAGAGTTGTTTTTAATTCTACTAGTTTAAGTTGTGATAATAATAAATCATTTTCACTATTTAAATAATCTTCTAATGTTAATTGATTATTTTCATATTTTATTTTATTCAATTTAAATATTTCTGTTTTTAATTCTATTTCTTTCTCTTTTGAAATAATTGATTTATTTATTCTTTTTATATTTAAATATGATGTTTTTAATGTCAGTTGCAAATCATCTATCTCTTTTTCTTTTTCAATATTTATTTTTTCTATATCCTTCTTGGCTATATATATATTGTTTTTTGTTTCATTAAAATCAAATAAAGTTCCACTTATACTAACTCCTATATTAACCTCTGCATTTTTTACAGAATCTGTTATATTATTTCCATTTCCACCGTAACTTAAATCAAGATTAACCTCTGGTAAATAGGCTGCTTTATCTATTTTAAGATTGCTTTCTGCTATTTTTAATTCTATTTCTTTTGTTTTTACTTCATTTGTATTTATTATTTTATTTAAATCATTTTCATAATCAATATTATTTATCTCTACATCAAAATCTGTTACATCAAAATCATTTTCAATATTTAATAAATTTTTTATATTTTGAATAGATATTTCATATTGATTTGATATATCTATAAGTTCACTTTCTTTACTTAAAATATTGGCTTCTATTTGAAGAAGATCCATTTTAGTTGCTTTTTTATTTTCATATTTTAATTTTATTTTTTTATATTCGTTCTTTAATTCTTCTATACTGTTTTCATAATAATCTATTTTCTTCTTATAATTTAGAGCTTCTATATATTTATCAATTACATTCGTTGAAATTTGAGAAATAATATTATTTTCTGTTATTTCTCCTTTTCTCACATTATATTTAGCTATATTTATTTTCTCTGTTATTTTTCCTCCAGTAAAAATAGGTTGTGAATACAATATCGATGTTGAATACGATGTTTTGGATATATCTGTTGATGCATTTACATTATATTTTATATCACCATACTTATTATTTTCTGTTATTTCTAAATCTTTTTCGAGATTTTTATTGTCAACTTTTAATGATCTAATGCTTAAATTATTTTTAATAGCTATCTCTAATGATTTATTTAATGTTAGTTCTGTTGCATAGGATAAACTACTAATTATAAAAATTAACATAATAACTTTTTTCATTTGTTTCTCCTTTCATTTATTAAATTATACTGTCCATATAGATAATATAATTTATTTGTGAAGAAAATGTGAAAAACATATTTTTTTGTGTTTTTCTTTAATTTATGCTAAAATTTCCTATATTTAAAACAAAAATGGAGTGATAATTTTGAATAAAAATAATTTTATTTTTGAATCAAAAAGATGTATTGTAAGAAATTTTATTGAAAAAGATATCGATGAATTTATAAAATATAGAAATAATCTTGAATGGATGAAATATCAAGATTATAAAGGTCTTACAAAAGAACAATATATAAAAGATTTACTCCCAAAAAAACATTTAAAATTTGGAGTTCAATTAGCAATAATTAACAAGGAAACTAATACTCTCATTGGAGATATTTTTTTATTACAAGAAAAAAAATCATTTTGGTTAGGGTATACAATTAATCCCAATTATCAAAAAAAAGGCTATATTTCAGAAGTTGTTATTTCTTGTATTGATTGGATATTTTCTAAAGGTAATTATAGAATAATGGCTAATGTACATAAAGATAACACACCTTCAATAAATTTATTAGAAAAACTTAATTTTAAAAAAATAAAAGAAAAAACTGAGGAATATATTTATCAATATAAAAAAGATTAGTTTTATATTACTTGAACAAAATTATAAAATAAGTTATAATTACACGGAAACCATAAAATTATGTGAGGTTATTATGAAAAGTTATTACAAAAATTTTTTTAACAATTTAGACTTAGGAGAAAAAACTATGAGTGGAGCAGTATGTTTAGATGGTGTTGTTGGTGTTGGGAAAAGTACTTTAGGAGAATTATTATCAGAAGAATTTGGAATAAAATTTTTTAGAGAACCTGTTATTAATAATCCTTTTTTAGATAAATTTTATCATGATAAAAAAAGATATTCTTTTCCTTTACAAGTATTTTTTTTAAATAAACGATTTTCTATGATTAAAGAAGCTTCAAAGCTTGATGATTGTATAATGGATAGAAGTATATATGGCGATGTTATTTTTTCTAGAATGCTTATGGAAGATGGAGAAATGAGTATAGAAAATTTTGCTGTTTATGAGGAACTTTTATCAAACATGCTTAGATATATAGAAAAACCAAAACTTATGATATATATGAAAACTAGTGTAGATAATGCAATAAAAAAAATAAAAGAACGTGGTAGAGATTATGAACTTATTGTAGATAGAAGCTATTGGGAAAGTTTAAATAAACATTATGAAGAATATTTTAATAGCTATAATTTATCTGATTTAATAATTTTAGATATGGATAAACTTGATCCTAGAGACAATTTAAAAGATAGAGAATATATTTTTAATCTTATTAGAGAAAAATTAAATAAATAATACACAAACCCTCTTGCTTGCCAAGAGGGTTTATTATAGGTGAGCTTATGAATAATTTAAAAATTAATAATTTGAAATTTAATAAAATTATAAACTTAATTATAGAAAATAATGGAATTCCTTTTCTTACTGGTGGATATATTCGAGATTATTTTTTAGAAATTAAAGAAAAAGATTATGATATTGAAGTCTATAACATCACATTTAATGACCTTTATTCTCTCTTAAAATCATTATATCCAAAAACAAAAATTGTTGGAAAAAAATATCCTATTATTTTATTAGATAATATAGAAATATCTACAAATAATAATATTTATAATTCTATTAATAGAAGAGATTTTTCAATTAATAGTATTTATTACAATCTTAAAACAAATAAATTTATTGATTTTTCCAATGGCCTTATAGATTTAAAAAACAAAATAATCAAATTAAATAATTTAGATAATATAAAAAAAGACCCTATTCGAATTTTTAGAGCTGTTTATTTATATTCAAAATACAATTTTCATATTGACTCTAAAACCGCTAAAACTATAAAAAACTCTGTTCAATTAATAAAAACAGAAAAAAAAGAAAGAATATTTAATGAATTTGAAAAAATTTTTAATAATGTAGATAATATTTCAAAAGCTATAAAATATTTAAATGATTTAAAAATTTTTAATGTTTTATTTTCTGATTTTAATTTTAAAAATAATATTTTATTTTCTTTAAATAGACTAAAAAAGAAAAACACCTCAATAATTTTAGCTATTTTATTTTTTTATACAGATAAAAAAATACTAAAAAACAATTTAAAAAAAATTACTAATAATAAAACTCTTTTTAATAATATTTACTCTTTAACTTTTTATTACTCACATTTTAATTCTTTATATAATAATTTTGACTTAACAAAACTAAAAAGAATTGTTATTTCTACTAATTTTGACAATCTTTTAACTCTATATTCTGCTATTAATAATATTAATTCAAATAATATAAAAATAAAAAAAATACTAAATAATTATAATATGAAAAAATCTGATTTATCTCCTATTATTCAAGGAAAAGATTTATTAAAATATTATCCTAATCTTAATCAAAAATATTATGGAAAAATATTAAAAATACTTTATAATATGCAACTTAATAATCTTTTTAATACACATTTGAAAGGCTTAGAATTATGTTATAAATTAATAAACAATCGATATATTTTTATAAACAAAATATAATAATAATTTTTAATACTAGATATTTTAATAAATATAATGTTATACTAGTAAAAAATATATAATCATAATAATTTTTTTAGCTATTTTTTAAAAAATTTAAAATAAATATACTACAAAATATGGAGGTAAGTAAATGATTTATGGAATTTTGTTATCTATTTTTTTAGGAATTTTAGCAACAATTTTTTCTTTTTTTATTCCAGGAATAGGAAGTGTAGCTATTGCTATTTTTTTAGGAATTTTAGTAAGAAATTTATTTTTAAAAAATCAATCTTTTATAAAAGGAGTAAATTTAACTGAAAAAAAACTTTTACCAATTGCTATAATGCTTTTAGGAACTGAATTAAATTTTACTATCTTAATGAAATTAGGATTAAAATCTCTTATTTTTATAACTTTAATGATAACTATTACTATTTTAACAGGAGCATTTATAAGTAGATTCTTTGGCTTTAATAAAAAGTTTGGGTTACTTTTAGGTACTGGAAATGCAGTTTGTGGTTCATCAGCAATAGCAGCTACTGCACCTATTTTAGAAGCAGATGATGAAAGTATTGGTTTATCTATTGCTGCAGTAAATTTAATGGGAACATTTGGAATATTTTTTATGCCTATTATCGGTTCAATCGTCGGTTTTAGTGATTTACAAAAAGGTACATTAATTGGAGGTACATTACAAGCTGTTGGTCAAGTTGTAGCTTCTGGATTTTCTGTAAATAATAATGTTGGAGCCATAGCAACAGCAATTAAAATGGGAAGAGTACTAAGTTTAGGAATTGTTATAATTATATTAGACTTAATAATGTCAAAAGAAAAAATTAAGCTAGAAAATAAAAATTCTAAATTTAATATCATAAAAATTCCATATTTTATTATAGGATTTTTTGTTTTAAGTATAATTTCATCAATAAATATATTCCCTATATATATCATAAATTTTATTAATAGAATTGGAAAATGGTTATTAGTATTTTCTATGGCTGCAGTTGGATTAAAAATAAATTTTTCTGCATTAATAGAAAAAGGAAAGAAATTAATTTTATTAGAATTATTAATAGAAATAGTTCAAATTTTTTCAGCTATTTTATTGATTAAAATAATATTTTAAACTTTTTCTTGATATTTTTTATTAAACCAATTATAATATTACTATAAAATAGTTTTATACTCAAAATTATTAGGAGGTTAATATGTCTTTTACAAAAATAGATGAAAATAGTATAGAAAGACCCGAAGGAAAAAATTGCATTTTAGCATATGGGTATTCTCAAGAAGAAAATTCAATTATAAATGAATTTTCAAAAAAAATAGGAATAGAACATTTTATTCATATCCCTACTGAAAAAACACATCATACTTTAGAAGAATTAGTAATAAATAATCTAGATAATTCTACTTCAATATCTAAAATCAATGAAAAAGCTATTGTCTTTAACGCTGTTTCAGATAAAGAATTAAATGAATTTATTTCAAAATTTAAATTATTAAATTTACAAAGACCTCTTTTTGCAGTAGTTACACCTACTTCTAAATCATGGAAATTTATTGATTTAATTACAGAATTAATGAAAGAAAGAGAAGAATTTAAAAAATTACACACACAAAACAAATAATAAAAAAGCTCTATTTTTTCAAATAAAAAATAGAGCTTTTTTATTTAATAATACTTGTTTTATATAAAATTTAATGATATAGTATAATTATTATTTATATCAATTTTATTATATATTAAGGTGGATTTTATGAAAAAAATAATAACTCCAAATGAAAAATTAAAATTAATTAGAAAAAAATATGGATTAAAACAATCTGAAATAACAGGTAATATAATAAAAAGAAATACTATTAGCATGATAGAAACTGGAAAAAATAATTTAACCGAAAAGACGGCTAAAATAATTGTTGATAAAATAAATGATATTTTAAAAAAAAGAGGTCTTAAAGATAAAATATCTTTAGATTATTTATTAGAATCGGTTGAAAGTCAAGTAAAAAATATTATCAAAGAATATAATTTATTACTAGAAAAATCTGATTATTCTGAAAATGTTATTATAGAAATTGATAATTTTCTTATTGATAAATACGATTCAATAGAAAAAATAAATCTTTACAACAAAATAGCTAACTATTATTTTAATCAACAAAAATTTTTTAAAGCTATTTTATATTACTCAAAATCATTAGATTTCATTATAAATAATAGTGACGATAAAATACTTTATCAATATATTTTCAATTTTCTTTTATCACTTTATAATCTTAGACATTATGAAGAATTTTTAACTATTTTTTCTTTAATTGAACCAAAAATTCAGACTTTAGATTATACAAATATGTTTTTATTATTAAATATAAGAAGAAGTGTCTATATTCAAAAAAAAATGTATAAAAAATGCATAAATGATATTGAAAAATATAATTTCTTAACTCAATATAATAATATATTTTCTCTTATTTCAAAAAATTTTCTTGCTGAATCTCATTATTATTTAAAAAATTATTCTTTAGCTTCAGAATTTTATTCTGAATTAATAGAATCTAAATATCCTAATCTAAATATTTTAGGAAGAATAGGACTATGTTTTATTAATTATGAGCTAAATTATTTAAATAATAAAGATGAATGTATAAATTATATAAAAGAAAATATTAATAACTTAAATAACAACTATTTAACAAAACAAGAGGTTTATTGTGAAGTAATAAAATTATTTTCAAAACTCAATAATTATTCTGAAGTAGATTTTTTTTATAAAAATTTAATTAAAAATAATTTTATATTTAATAATAATGTATTAGAGATCACAGAATTATTTTTAAAAGATTCTATTTCTCAAAATGATTTTGAAAATATATTATTTATTGAAAAAATAGTTTTAGATTTTATACATAAAGAATATATATCTAAATCAAGTACATTAATTTATCAGTTAATTAAATATTATGAAAAAAACAATTATATTGACAATTTGTTAAAACTAATAAAAAATTTATAATAAAAAAAGGAAAACTGTTTTTTTTTAGTATAAAAAGTAATAAAACTATATTATTTTTTAGAAAAAATACTCTATTATTTAGTAGAAAAGGAGATATTATGATATGAAAAAAAATACTATTAAAGAAATTGCTTTTTTTAATATTTTAAAAACGCTTATTCCTCCTACATCAAAATTTACAAATTATAAATTAAATTATACTGATTTAGCTGATAAAATCAATATGGATAAACAAATAATTCGTTCAGCTATATTAAATCTCGCAAATGACCATTTTATTGATATTTTAAATGATACAAATGACGAAATTGATATTAATTTTAATAGAACTTATGAAAAGCTTTTAGAAGTTTTTTCAATTGAAGATATTGATCATTTGCTTGAAAAAATGCAAGAATTTTTACAACTTCATCCAAATTATTTTAATATTTTTGAAGCCGATGATTCTATAACACTTTATGCTAAACAAGTAAAAGAACGGATTGGAAAATATGGAATAGATGCAAATATTAATGATATTATTGAAAATGGAGTTAAATATTATTTTTCAAAAAAAGAAAATTTAATTACTATTAAGAAAAGTATATTTAATATTTGTGAAAAAGCTGAGAGCGAAGATGATTTTGAAGCACTTGAAGCTATTCTCTTTTGTCAATTAAACTTTCCAATTGAGCAAAACCCTTTTTATGTAACTTTATTTTTATCAAAAATATATATACAAATGGGAAAAATCTAGTATAAAACTAGATTTTTTCCTTTATACAGCCTTGATTATATGCTTTTAATAAATCTAATAAGTCCTCAATTTTTCTTTCTAATTCTTTTCCTATATCTGTATCTTTTACTTTTTGTCTTTCTTGTCTTTCTATAATTTCATTTGCTAAAACCACATCATCTCCTTCTTCTAATACTTTTTTTACAGATATAAAAGGCTTATGTGATATTATACGAAGTCCATAAGAATTATATACTAAAGTATACCCTGCAATTCCTGTTTTTGATTGATATGCTTGAGAAAAACCACCATCAATAACAAATAATTTCCCTTTTGCTTTTATTGGACTTTCTCCTCTTTTTTCTAATACTGGTGTATGTCCATTTACTATATGAGCAGTTTCCGGATTCATTTCAAAATCAATTAAAATCTTTTTACAAGTCTCTTCTTTTTCTCTTAACTTATAATAAGGGTTTTTAACTTCTATTATTGTTTCTTTATCATTTATAAAATAATTAAGAAAAGTTGTCATTTTTTGTTTTCCAAAAAGCGGTGAACATTTTCCTCGCCATAAATACCACATATAGTCTCTATAATCTTCTTTTTCGTTTTTAAAATTATAGGATTTTCTTACAATGTGATCAAAGAAATCTAATAATTTTTTTCCTTTATACTCTTTATCTTTAAATTTAAAAGACTTCAATTCTCCATTTTCATCTAGAGGTATACATCCATGAAAAAGCAAATTGTTATTATATTTCAAATATATAGAACCTTTATTTATTAGAAATTTTAAATGCTTTTGTAGTTTTTCATTTGATAAAAAACTGTCCACAAAATAAGAGATTATTTCTTCTTCTCTATCTGTTAGTTTTTCAGGAGCAATTTTATCTATTGTTGGAAAGTACTTATCTACTAATTTATAATCTTTCCCAGCTATATTTATTGTATATTTATCAAAATTAATTCTCGATAAATATAGTTCATTTTCCATTTGAAGTTCTTTTCTATTTTTTATTATTTCTTCTTCTAATTTAAATTGAATTATTGCAATAGCCTTATGCATTTTCGAAATTAATTTTTTCTCTTCCTCTTTAAGTTCATCTTTTAATAGTATTGGATTAAATATATTATTTTTTTCTTCTTTGTACACTTCTTGGACAAAATTTGCAAGAGGTCTCATATTAAATCCATACCCCTCTTCTAATAAACTTAAATTACCATATCTCAATGATATTCTTATTGCTGTAGCTATAAGTGCTCTATTTCCCATAGCTGCCCCCATCCATAAAATATCATGATTTCCCCATTGTATATCACAATTGTGATGCTCTAATAGCAAATCTAAAATTTTATGTGGATATGCTCCCCTATCAAATATATCTCCTACTATATGTAGTTTATCTACAATCAATCTTTGGATAAGGTTTGCTATTGTAATAATAAAATTTTCGCCCTGTCCTATATTAATAATTGTTTCTATTATTTCATTATAATAATCTTTTTTATTAAGATCTTCTTCTTTCAAATGTAAAAGTTCTTCAATTATATATCTAAAATTTTCAGGAAGTGCTTTTCTTACTTTTGATCTACTATATTTTGATGATACTACTTTACATACTCTTATCAATCTATATAGTATAACTTTATACCAATCTTTTGTTAATATTTCTTTTTTCTTTAAAATTTTTAATTTTTTTTCTGGATAATATATTATTCCTTGTAATTCTATTTTTTCTTTTTCCATAAGTTCAGATATAAATATCTCATCTATTTTAAATTTTAATACTCCAGATGCACTTTTTAACGCATGTCTAAACGCTTTATATTCACCATGTAAATCTGTTAAAAAATGTTCTGTTCCTTTTGGCAAATTTAGTATGGCTCTTAAATTAATAATTTCAGAACTAACTTTTTCAATATTTTCATACTGTGTTGATAATAATTTTAAATATTCAATATCACTTTTCATTATAATACCCCTTCTTTCTCAAATATTACCTTTCTTTTTATAAGCCTGTATTATATATATTTTTTATAAATTATATGTTTTGTAAATTTTTATCAAACATTTCTTACTAATAAATATACTCTATGATTTAAAAAAATTCAAAATTTCATTTTATATATTTAATATATTCTTTATATTAAAACTATATATTTGATTAAAATTAAAAAAATTGTATAATAAACATAAATAGAAATATAAAATAAAAATAGGGGGGATTAAATTGGCAGAATTTAATTTTAAAGAAAAATCTGTTAGTGAATTATACGGAGAAAATTGTTTTAGTGACTCAGTTCTTAGAAAAAGAGTTCCAAAATCAATTTACAAAGAATTTAAAGAAGTACAAAATGGAGAAAAAACTCTTGATCTTGCTGTGGCAGAAGTTATAGCAAACGCAATGAAGGATTGGGCTTTAGAAAAAGGAGCCACTCATTATACTCACTGGTTTCAACCATTAACTGGTTCAACTGCTGAAAAACATGATTCTTTTATTTCGCCTACTTTTGATGGTCAAGTAATTATGGAATTTTCTGGAAAAGAATTAGTACAAGGAGAACCAGATGCTTCATCATTTCCAAATGGTGGACTAAGAGCTACATTTGAAGCTAGAGGATATACTGCATGGGATACTACTTCACCTGCATTTTTAAAAGAAGATGAAAAAGGAACTACTTTATATATACCAACTGCTTTTGTTTCATATACTGGTGAAGCATTAGATAAAAAAGTTCCATTACTTAGATCAATGGATGCTGTTGGAAAAGCTGCTCTTAGAGTATTAAAAGCTTTAGGAAATACTACTTCAAAAAAAGTTGTTCCTACTGTTGGACCAGAACAAGAATATTTTTTAGTTGATAGAGATTTCTTCTTTAAAAGACCTGATTTAATGTTGTCAGGAAGAACAGTTTTAGGAGCTATGCCTTCAAAAGGTCAAGAATTAAGTGACCATTATTTTGGAAGAATTAAAGAAAGAGTTGCTGCTTTTATGAGAGAACTTGATTATGAATTATGGAAACTTGGAGTAGCATCTAAAACAAAACATAATGAAGTTGCTCCAAATCAATTTGAAGTTGCTTTAGTATTTAGTACTGTAAACCAAGCAACAGATCAAAATCAAATAACAATGGAAACAATAGAAAAAGTAGCTTTAAGACACGGATTAGTTGCTTTATTACATGAAAAACCATTTGCTGGAGTTAATGGTTCTGGTAAACATAATAACTGGTCATTAGCTACAGATGATGGAATAAACTTATTAGAACCTGGTAAAAATCCTCATGAAAATGCTCAATTTTTAGTATTCTTAACTGCTATTATTGAAGCTGTGAATAAATATCAAGGGTTACTAAGAATGAGTGCTGCTAGTGCTGGAAATGATCATAGATTAGGAGGGCATGAAGCTCCACCTGCTATAATCTCTATGTTCTTAGGAGACCAATTAGCAGAAATTTTAGAAAACTTAGTAAAAGGACAAACTAACGAAGCAAAAGAAGGTCAATTATTAGAAATAGGAGTAGATGCGCTACCTAAATTACCTAAAGATTTAACAGATAGAAACAGAACTTCTCCTTTTGCATTTACTGGAAATAAATTTGAATTTAGAATGGTTGGTTCAAATCAATCATTGGCAGGACCAAATGTTATATTAAATACAGCAGTTGCTGAAGTATTAAATAAATTTGCTGATAAATTAGAAAAAGCTGATGATAAAATTTCAGCGATCCAAAAATTAGTTATAGATTCTTATAAAGAAAATAATAGAATTGTCTTTAATGGTGATGGATATAGCGAAGAATGGAAAGTTGAAGCTGAAAAAAGAGGATTATTGAACCTTAAAGATACAGTTTCAGCATTAGAAATAGGAGTTACTGATTTAGCTTATGAATTATTTGAAAGTCAAAAAGTACTATCAAAAGATGAATTAGATTCAAGATTTGATATTTACTGTGAAACATATGCTAAAAATCTTAATATAGAAGCTACAGTAATGTTAGATATGGTTAAATCTTATATCTTCCCTGCTTGTAATGATTATGCTTTAAAATTAGCTGAAACTATTAATCAAGTAAAAGAAGCTATGCCTGAAAGCGAAATACTTACATTACCTCAAAAAAGAATTTTGAAATCAATACTTGAAAATTGTAAAGTATTAAAACAAAAAGAAATAGAATTAGAAAAACTTCTTGAAGAAGTTCCTTCTATAGAATCTAATCATGAATTAGCTAAATTCTATAGAGATAAAGTAAAAGCAAAAATGGCTGAAATTAGAGAAGCTTCTGATGCTTTAGAAAAATTAGTTGATAGAAAAACTTGGCCATTCCCAACTTACGAAGATTTATTATTTAAATTATAATATTTTGGACTCGCTTATTGCGAGTCCTTTTTATATCACTTCTTCATAAAACTTTGTATAATCTTTTCTTTCTTCTTTTACAAAATTTATTGCTGCTCTTGGGTGTTCATTTAATTGTCCTGTTAGCATATACGCTGTGTTATATCCCCATTTTAACTTTTCCTTCATTTCTGCTTCTTCTTCTTCTATAAATCTTAATAATGGCTCTATTTTATA
>NZ_SOBG01000010.1 GCF_004365575.1 Hypnocyclicus thermotrophus | reverse complement strand
AATGTTTGGATTTAAAAGTCCAAATGAAGTTTATGAAGAAAAATTAGTTAAATTAGCATAGGGGTAGATGTGTGCAATTAAACTTGCAATTTTCAAAAGTAAAAAATATTCAAAAAAATAATTGACAATTGATGGTTAATATAGTATAATTATTCTTGCCTTGAGAAATAAAGGTAAGTTCGGAATATAGCGCAGTCCGGTAGCGCACCTGCCTTGGGAGCAGGGGGCCGCAGGTTCGAATCCTGCTATTCCGACCATTTTTAATGGGGCTATAGCTCAGTTTGGGAGAGCACCACACTTGCACTGTGGGGGTCAGCGGTTCGATCCCGCTTAGCTCCACCATAAAAAATATATTAATGGGCTGTCGCCAAGCGGTAAGGCATCAGACTTTGACTCTGACATGCGTTGGTTCGAATCCAGCCAGCCCAGCCATATATAATAATAAATATTTTTATAAAGCACTATATAGTGCTTTTTTTATTTTTTTTTGCTTTTTTTTCTTAAAAAATGTATTATATAATTAGAGAGAATGAAAGGAGTTTTATGGAAAAAAAAGGTTTGATTTGCGAATGCCAAGATATACATAAAGATATAATTAAAAATATAAAAGAAAAAATGTATAATGAAAAATTATTAATAGATTTAGCTAATTTTTATAAAATTTTTTCGGATCCGACTAGATTGAAAATTATTTATGCTCTTTTAAATACTGAACTTTGTGTATGTGATATAGCAGAAGTTTTAGGAATGACTCAATCAGCTATTTCACATCAGCTTAGATTACTTAGAAACTATAAAATAGTAAAATCATATAAAAAAGGTAAAAGTGTATTTTATTCATTAGATGACGAACATATTTATGAATTACTTCAAACAGGAATTTCACATCATATTGAAAAAAAATAGGAGGGATTATTTTGGGAAAAAAAGGTCTTATTGTATATTATTCATTAGATGGAAATACAGAATATGTTGTAAATAAACTATTGGAAAAAAATAATTTTGATATTATTAAGTTAAGTCCTAAAAAAGATATAACAGAAAAAGGTCTTCTAAAGTATTTTTGGGGTGGCTCACAGGTGTTTATGAAAAAGATGCCTGAGTTAAATGATTATAATAAAACAATTAATAATTATAATACAATAATAATAGGTACACCTGTTTGGGCAGGGAATTTTACACCAGCAATAAGAAGTTTTTTAGTTAAAGAACAAGAAAATCTTAAAAATAAAAAAATATATATTTTTGCTTGTTTTGATGGGAATAGTGGAAAAACTTTTAAAAAATTTGAGGAATTTATTGATAAAAATAGTATAATATCTACACTAGGAATAAAAAGTTGTATAAAAAATAAAGAAAATAATAATAAGATTATAGAGGAATGGATAAAACAAATTATAATTTGAATTTAAAGTAGGAGAAAATTATGGATATAGTAACCTTAGATATAATTGGAGCTGTACTTAATTCTTTGAAATATACTAATATTGAAAAATATAAAATATTAAAAAGAAGAGTTGTTTTAGTAAAAAAATTAGTAGATTTAATAAACGATGAAAGCAGTTTTACAGTAACAATTGCGGCTATGTTAAAAGATATTGGTGATATGAGAAATTCTGATATTAATCATAAATCCAATTATGCTTCAGCTGAACTTATTCGTATAATGCCTGAAATTATACCACTTCAATATGAAATAGCAGATATTATTCTTGATAGTAATGAAAAAATAGATGGGACAGGGTTTTATCAAAAAACAGATATATCAATAGAATCACAAATTGTAGCAATTATTGATGAATACATTTCAACTAATAAAGTTCCAGAAGTAGGTTATGAGAGTATAGTTATTAAAGGATTACAACAAATAGTAGAAAAAGATTATGTTAAAATTATGTTAGATAATAATGACTATATTGATAATTTCTTTACTTATACTTTAAAGAAAAATAATGTTTATAAAATAAAATTAGATAATGTAGAAGAGGAGCAATTTTTATCAGTTATTGCTTCTATTATAGATAGTGGACACCAGTATACAGGCGGGCATACTAAAAGAGTTGCTACATATAGTTATGTATTAGGAAAAGAAATGGGATATGATAAAGAAAAACTTTCAGAAATTAGATATGCAGCTTATTTACATGATATCGGAAAGCTTGTTGTAGATGTAGGTATTTTGGATAAACCTGACAAATTAACTAATTATGAATTTGAAAAAATAAAGGATCATGCACTATATTCATATAAAATTCTTCAAGATTCTCCACAATTAAAAAATATTAGTTATGGAGCATTACATCATGAAAGACTAGATGGAAAAGGATATCCATTTGGACTTTTAGCAAAAGATATTCCAACAGAAACTAGAATTATAACATTTGCAGATATTTTAGATGCCCTTACATCGAATAGACCTTATAGAAAACCACTTACATTTAAAAAAGCATTAGAAATAATGGAGAAGACTATGGTAGGAAAATCTATTGATCCAGATATATTTGAAATCGCAAAATATTTATTTTAAATTTTCTTTAAAAGTATAGTAAAATATTGTTTTTAAATTACTAAAAAAAATTGAGATTTAAAAATACCTTGAAAACAAAAGGTATTTTTTGTATACTATAATTAATAAAAAATTATCAATATAAATATAAGGGAGGAAATGAATGAAGAAACTTAAAATTTTGATATTTGGATTATTATTATTAGTAACTGCTTGTTCGAATAAAGCTACTCCAGAAGTAGACAATGCAGTTCAAGAAAAATTATCAGAAACTCAAAAAAAATTAGAACTAGCCGAAAAAAATCTTACAGATGTTGAATTAAAATTAAAAACAACTATGGAAGAATTAGAATCAACAAAAGTTAATTATAATGCATTAAAAGAAGAGAACGAAGCTTTAAAAGAAGATTTATCAGCTGTGAAATATGATCTTGAAATAGCTAATAAAAATATAAAAAATAAAGAAGTTGCAGTAGAAAAAGTAAAAATAGAAAAAGAAAAAATAGAAAAAGATAATATTGCCTTAAAAGAAGCTATAAATTCGTTAGAGGGAGCAAAAACAAATATTGATAAAGCAGTAAATAAAATAGATACTGCAATTAAAGGTGTAAATGATAAATAATATTTATAATAAACCCTATTTTCTAAATGTTGGAGAATAGGGTTTATTATTTAAATGGAAGCATTAATTTTATCAAAAAAAATATAAAACAAAAATTAATTGACAACTAAATTATTGTATTATACAATTAGGTTTATATAAATGTTTTTATTATGAAAATAGAATGTAAAATAATAGCTAACAAAATATTAATTTTATATAAATATGGATTAATAAGATTTAGTTAGGAACTTATAGAAAATAATAAATATGGAATTGCTATTGAAATAATAGATAATATTTAAAAAACAGAAGATTTTTAATAATATAAATAAAATAATATTAGTAAAAAATTAGAAAAAATATTGCGTAGATTGTAATGCAAAATATCTAGAAATCAAAATAAATAAAAAGAAGGGAGGAAGTTCGTCAAAACCAATAACATTATAAAACCTGAAAAATACATTAGATTATTTTATAGGAAATTATCTAATATTAGGAATAATCATTTATATTAAGCAACTATTAAGATTGTGAAAATCAAACTTTAAGAGTAGTTAAACAATTTTTGATTTATCCAAATCTATAGCACAGAAAGGGTTGCATGTGTCTAAAAGACAACTGAAATATAAGTTTTATGGAATTAAATTTCTTGTATCTAAAATTAAGCTATTTGAAAAATGGGATACATGGATAAGGGTTAAATAGATTTTATAAAGTTTATAAGGTTTTGGCAACGGAGCAGGTATGGAAAAAATAATAGAAATATTAAAAGAGGATTCAAGAGCAACTCCAAAAGATATAGCAATTATGTTAGGAATATCAGAAGAAGAAGTAAAAGAAAAAATAAAACAACTTGAAAAAGATAATATAATATTAAAATATACAACTATAATAAATGAAGAAAAATGGGAAGATGAAAAAGTTCAAGCTTTTATAGAAGTAAAAGTATCCCCTGAAAGAGAAATGGGGTTTGATGCAATTGCTGAAAGAATATACAAATTTCCACAAGTTAAATCATTATTTTTAATGTCAGGAGGCTTTGATTTTTTAATTGTTATAGAAGGCCAATCATTAAAAGAGGTTGCATTATTTGTATCAGAAAAATTATCAACACTTGATTATATCAATAGTACAGCTACTCATTTTATGTTAAAAAAATATAAAGAAAATGATGTAGTAATGGAAGATAAAGAAAAAGTAGATAATAGATTGGCTGTGATGCCATAATGAATAATGAAATGAAAGATAAGATATCTAATAATTTAAAAAAATTAAAACCTTCTGGAATAAGAAGATTTTTTGATTTAGTACAAACAAAAAAAGATGTAATTTCTTTGGGAGTTGGAGAACCTGATTTTATAACACCATGGAGTATTATTGACAGTGCTTATTATCATATGAAAAAAGGACACACTCATTATACATCAAATTATGGACTTTTAGAATTTCGATTAGAAGTTGCAAATTATTTAAAAAAATACAATTTACAGTATAATGAAAAAGAGATAATTGCTACAGTAGGAGGAAGCGAGGGAATAGATTTAGCACTTAGAGCTATTATTAATCCAGGTGATGAAATAATAGTTCCAGAGCCTGTCTATGTGCCATATAGGCCAATGGTAGAGTTTATGAATGGAGTTGCAGTAGAAATAGATACATCTAAAACAAATTTTAAAATAACACCAGAAGAGCTTGAAAAAAAGATTACATCTAAAACAAAAGCTATTATTTTATGTTATCCAAATAATCCTACAGGGGCAATAATGTCAAAAGAGGAATTGGAGGCTATTGCAAAAGTTATAAAAAAACATCAAATTTGGGTAATAAGTGATGAGATTTATTCAGAACTTAGTTATGATGGAGAACATTTCTCAATTGCTTCATTTGAAGGTATGAAAGAACAAACTATTTATTTAAATGGCTTTTCAAAAGCATTTGCTATGACTGGATGGCGTATAGGATACTTATGTGGACCGGAGTGGCTTGTAACTCAAATCATTAAAATACATCAATATGCAATTCTTTGTGCACCAATATTTAGCCAATATGGTGCAATAGAAGGACTTAGAAATTGTAATAAAGAAGTAAAAAAAATGAAAGACTCTTTTTCTAGAAGGAGAAGGCTTATTTATCACGGATTTAAAGATATAGGATTTGATGTAATAGAACCAAAAGGTGCAATGTATATTTTCCCAAATATTGAAAAATATGGATTAAGTGATGAAGATTTTGCAATAAAACTTTTAGAAGAAGAAAATGTAGCAGTTGTTCCAGGAAGTGCTTTTGGAGATAAATTTAAAGGATATATTAGATGTTCTTATGCTACAGAGATAGAGTTAATAAAAGAAGCAATAGACAGAATAGAAAGATTTGTAAAAAAATTAGAGTTGAAAAGTATATAAAATAAAAATACCCTCAATTTAAGGGTATTTTTTTATACAGTAATAAAATTAAAATATTTTGGAAATAATTGTATAATTTTTTTAATTTCGTCATCAGAAATAGCTGATAAATTTTTATATTTTTTGCGAACACCGTATTTTCTATATTTTATTAATTTATATCTAATATTAGTATCTTTGATCAAAGGTACTACATAATTAATAGTATCAAAATAATCTATTTCTTTAATTAGTACGGTTCTTATTTCATATATTTTATTATTTTTTATTAAAAATTTCAAATTTTTTAAGACTGTTTCATTTGTTTTTCCTGTTAATTTTTTATGAATGTTTCTATCAAATGCCTTTACATCAAGCATAAATTTATCTACAATATTAACAAAATCGTTCAAACTAGTAAAGTCAATATAACCATTAGTGTCTACATATACATCCAAATTATATTGTTTAATCTCTTTAGCAAATTGAGTGATAAATAAATGATTTATACTACATTCACCGCCACTAAAAGTAATTCCTCTAATAAAATTTTTGTATTTTAAAATTTCATTTACTAAAGTAGATACAGTATATTCTATTACTTTTGGAGAACTATTATATTTACAATGTTTTATACATTCATCACAATTTACACAATTATTTTGATTGTAATTAATTTTATTATTTTTTAATTTTAAAGCATTAAATTTACAAAATTTAACACATTCACCACAATTATTGCATATGTTTATAGTTTCTGGATTATGACAATATTTACAATTAAAGTTACAACCTTGTAAAAAAATAGCTGTTCTGTTGCCGGGTCCATCAACAGAAGAAAAAGGGATTATTTTATTTATCAAAACTTTATTATCCATAAGTCACCATTATTTCCTTAACTTTCTTTCAAGTACTTTCATATTATCTCGGGCACCTTTTCCAAGAACAGTAGTATCTCGTAGGACAACTTGATTATTATCCAATTTTTCTATTTCACTTCTTTTTACTAAATAGCCTGTAATTCTTACTACATCTGCATTATCTTCATAAAAAGAGATATATCTAAGTCCTTGTTTAAATCCACCTTTTATTATATCAAGTATAGATTCCAAATTATTTCTAGTAGTTTTATCAAATCTAAATACATCACCTATACCTGAAGGGAAAAATTTATGAAATGGTGCTGATTGAATAATATGCTCAAATATTTCGGGTTCTTCTCCTATAGGAATTCTACATCCAGGGGTACAATCAGTATCACTATCAATTCCTACTTGTGCGTGTAACAAATATTTATTATTACTAAAATTACAATAAATACCTTTATGTTTTTTTACTAAATTATCAATAGTTTCTATAATTTTATATCCCAATTCATTAGCAATTTTACTATGTCCAAATCTATCTTTTTTACCTTCTAATTTTAATAAATAATTAACTGCTTCAGCAAGACCGACTATTCCAAACATTGCAGTAAAATTATCTATTTTAATAAATTCTTCTTTTACTAAAAAATTTGATTCGAAAAATCCGCTTTCTTCTACAATAAATTTAATTCTTTTATCCATATAATCAGTCATGTTATTAACTAATTTAACAAGTTGATTATTTAAAAAATCATCAATATTTTTTGATTCTTTAGCCAATCTAAAAAGTCTACTTCTTACTAGAGTATGACTACCACCGCCGATCTTAAGTCCATTATAACAACTAGCTATTGCATAATCACCATTAAAATCTGCTCTAAAAATTTTATCATTTGCAAAACTTGGTTTTGCTGTAATTAAAGAAGTTTCTATTGCTAATTTTGCAAATTCTATTGGAGTTATATTTTCATCATATTTTAAAGTAATATTTGGTGTGGGATTTTGTAATTCTTTTGAAGCTTTTAAAATTAATTCACCAGCTTTTGTATATTTAGGTCCAATATTTGCATGACAAAAAGAATCAGTTATTGTTTTATCTATATGGTTTAAAAATAATTTTATTACTTCATAGTCTTCATCACCTTTTATAAAGGGTTCTAAAATATAATCAATATTTCCTATATATACTGGCATTGTAGTAATAGAAGGTATATGTTTATAAAAAATAAGTAAATTATTGACTGCTTCTAATAAAGTTTTAGGCGGAGAAAGTTCTAAAAATGTTGAACCTTTTTTCATAAATTTATTAAAATCAACTATAATATATCTTGGTCTATAAGGTGCATTCCCCTCAAATAAATCACAAATTATTCCTTTATCAATCATCTCTTTTGTTTCATTTGATAACTCGATAGGAGCTATACTATTTTCTGCATATCTTGCAAGTTCTATTACTTTTTGTTCAAATGATAAATTTTTGTTTTTTATTATTTTGATTACATCATTCATAATATCACCTCATAGTTTTTATTTATATTATAGTTCTTTTTTTTATATAAAAACATGAAAAATGTCATATTTGACTATTTAATAAAAATATTTTGCTTTTTTTAATATTATAAAATATTTTTATAAAATTTTTCATCTTTTTAAAAGGAAATTAAATGTAAAGTCAGTATACTCTTTTTAAGAGAATTAAATTTAGGAGGGATTTATATGAAAATAAGTAATAAAATTGGACTTAGTATTGTTGGAACTGTATTGGTTACAACTATTTTAATATTAGGAAATATTCTTATTTATACAAGTAAAGATATACAAAAAGATGCAGAGAATATAGTTATGGGAATATTGGCAGGCATAGCAAATGATATGAATACCCAAATTCATACTACAATGATGACAGTAGATAATGCAATAAATATACTTGAAAATACAATAGATTTAGATAAAATACAAGAAAGCCAAGAGTATACAGATAATTATGAAAATAGTATTTTAAATATGTTTTATGGAATAGGACGTTTATCAGCAGATAAAAATGTTTGGTTTCAAGGAAATACTAATGTAACTAAATCTATTATGCATATATCAGTAAGAGAAAAAGATGGAAAGATGATAAGAAATGCAAAATGGAATGTAATAGGCAGCAGTAGCGAAAAAGATGACTGGTGGGTAAAACCATTACAAAATGGAAGTAACTGGTCAAAACCATATAAATGGGATCCATGGGGAAAAGGAACAATACTTGTAAGTTATGGTAAAAAATTTGAAAAAAATGGGAAAGTAATAGGCGTAGTAGGAAGTGAGTTTTATTTAAATCATTTACAAGAAGAGTTGAAAAAGGTAAAACTTTTTAAAACAGGGTATGTAGTTTTAATGGATCAGAACTTAAATTTACTTTATCATCCAAATGAAAAATTAAAAAGTATTTATGATGCTGGTCAAGAGTTGGGAGACTTATTTAAAAAAGAGATGATAGATAGTGGTAAAACATCAGGAATATTTAGATATAAATTTCAAGGGAAAGATAAATTATTTATCTACAAAGTATTAAAAAATGGATGGATACTTGGGGGAGCACCAGAAGTTAATGAGATGTTAGAAACATTATTAAATCTTCAAAAATTATTATTAAAAGTAGTAATAGTAGTTATTGTTTTAGGATTAATTCTTTCTAAAATTATAGGAAATTCTATTTCAAAACCTATAAAAATGATGATAGCCGAATTTAAAAAATTATCTGAAGGGGATTTGAATTCTAATTTAAAAGTATCAACAAAAGATGAAATAGCAGAACTTACAAAAGATTTTAATAATTTTACAAATAAATTAAAATCAACTATTTCTCAAATAAATGATATAGCAAAAAATATTGTATCAGTAAATATAATGATTAATAAATCAATGGATAATTTAATAAATGGTGAAAATAGTCCATCATATACAGAATTAAAAAATTCTATAGATAAAGGAATAATGCAGTTGAATAATGCAATTGAAACTGTATTGGATAATGTACGAAATCAAACAGCTTCTTCAGAAGAAAGTTTAGCAGCACTTCAGGAAATAAGCGCAACAAGTGATAATGCAAACGAAAATATCAAAGTTGTAAATAATTCATTTAATAAAACTTTAGAAATAGCTAAAAATAGTGCAGTTGATATGAATAAACTTACTGAAAATATGAAAAATATAAATATTAGTACAGAACAAACAAATAAAGATATAGATAAACTAAAAGATTTATCAAATAAAATAGGGGATATAACAGTAGCAATAAATGCAATAGCAGAGCAAACTAATTTACTTGCACTAAATGCAGCAATAGAAGCAGCAAGAGCAGGAGAAGCAGGAAGAGGATTTAGTGTGGTAGCAGAAGAGATAAGAAAATTAGCAGAACAAACAAACAAAGAAACAAATGAAATAGATAATCTAATAAAAACAATTCAACTAGAAGTAGAAGATGTAAAAATTAGTGCTACAGAAGTAAAAGAAAAAGTAGAAGAAGGATTAAAAATGACAAATAGTGCAAAAGAAAATATGGATATAATAATAGAGCATAATAATCAAAATGCTATTCAAATAGAAGATGTAAGTAATTCAATAGAAGAACAAGCACATGCAGCAAAAGAAATAACAACAGCGATAAGTAATATTACTGATAGTTCAACAGAAATAGAATCATTGAGTATCGAAACTAAAGATATTTCAGAAACAGTAACAGAACATATAAAAGAAAATCAAGAATTACTTGAATCTCTAGATGAACTTTTAGAAAAATTAAAAACAGATCTAAATTTCTTTAAATATTAAATTTATTATAGAATTAAAAAAAGAAGCTAATTTTAGCTTCTTTTTTATATAAAAATTATTTTTTAAATCCAAAATCCATCATAGATCTAAGCTTTTTACCTACTACTTCTACTTGATGTTCAGCTTCACTAGCTCTTTTTGATTTAAGGAATTTTTGTCCATTATTATAATCATCCATAAAATCTTTAGTAAATTTACCAGATTGAATATCAGCAAGAACACCTTTCATAGCTTCTTTAGTTTCAGCAGTAATTATTTTAGGACCAGTTATATAATCTCCATATTCAGCAGTATTTGATATAGAATATCTCATACCTTCAAATCCTTTTTCATATATTAAATCAACTATAAGCTTCATTTCATGTACACATTCAAAATATGCATTCATTGGATCATAACCAGCTTCTACTAAAGTTTCAAATCCAACTTTCATAAGTTCTGTTACTCCACCACAAAGAACAGCTTGTTCACCAAATAAATCAGTTTCTGTTTCTTGTTTAAATGTAGTTTCTAATATTCCAGTTCTAGCACCTCCTACACCATATGCCCAAGCCATAGCTATATCTTTTGTATCGCCAGCAACGTCTTGGTATACAGCTACCAAACATGGTACTCCACTTCCTTCAGTAAATGTTCTTCTTACCATATGTCCAGGGCCTTTTGGTGCTGTCATAAATACATTTGCATCTGTAGGTGGTACAATTAATCCATAATGAATGTTTAAGCCATGTCCAAATCCTAAATAAACTCCTTTTTTAAGATTAGGAGCTATCGATTTTTCATAAGTATCTTTTTGTACTTCATCAGGAATTAGTATCATTACTACATCAGCATTTTTTACAGCATTTTCTATAGTATCAACTTTTAATCCATCTTTTTCTACTTGTGCCCAAGAAGAGCTTCCTTTTCTAAGTCCTACTGTTACATTTGCTCCACTATCATGTAGGTTTTGTGCATGAGCATGACCTTGACTTCCATATCCTACTACTGCTATTTTTTTGTCTTTTAATAAATCAAAATTACAATCTTTTTCATAATAAATATTTGCCATATTGATTTCCTCCTATTTTATTTTTAATATATATAAATTTTAATTATAAATTTATTTTTGTTACATTTTACATTACAGTTTTTTCTCCCCTATGAAGAGCTATTTTACCTGTTCTAACTAATTCTTTTATTCCAAATTTACTCATCATAGATATAAATGCTTCTAATTTTCCATCATCACCAGTAATTTCTATAGTTAGAGTATTTTCTCCAACATCAACTATTTTACCTCTATAAATATCAGTAAATTGAATAATTTCTGAACGATTTTTTTTGTCAGCTATTACTTTTATAAGTACAAGTTCTCTATTAACAGAAGTATCTTTTGGTAAATCTATTACTTTTAATGTATCTATAAGTTTATATAACTGTTTTTCAATTTGTTCTAATATATCAGTATCACCTTCAACAACTATAGTCATTCTTGATAATTTTGGATTTTCAGTATGTCCAACAGTTAAACTCTCTATATTAAATCCTCGTCTACTAAATAATGCAGATATTCTAGTAAGAACACCGGGTTTGTTTTCTACAATAACTGAAATTACATGTCTCATTATAATTCCCCCTTTATTCCAAGCATTTTATGAGAATCGCCACCTGCTGGAACCATAGGCAATACATTTTCTTCTTTTGAAACTTTTACATCAATAACAACAGGTTCATTAGATGTAAGTAAATCATTTAATTTTTCATCTAATTCAGAAGGGGTTTCAATTCTTACTCCTTTTAAACTATATGCTTCAGCTAATTTTACAAAATCAGGACTTATTTCTAAATCTACTTGAGAGTATCTATTAGAATAAAAAATTTCTTGCCATTGTCTTACCATTCCTAAATAAGAGTTGTTAACAATAACTACTTTAACAGGAATATTAAAATGAGCTAAAGTCATTAATTCTTGCGAAGTCATTTGAATTCCACCATCACCGACAATTGCTATCACTGGTTTATTTGGAAGTCCAACTTTTGCTCCAAGAGCTGCAGGAAGTGCATATCCCATTGTTCCAGCTCCCCCAGATGTACAATGTGAATCAGGATTTTTAAATTTGTAATATTGAGCAGTCCACATTTGGTGCTGACCAACATCAGTTACAATTATTGCTTCACCATTTGTTAATTCACTTATTTTTTCTATTAGATATTGAGGTTTGATTTCTTCATTAGAATTTTTATAAACTAAAGGATTTTCATTTTTCCATTTAGTTACAGTTTCATTCCATTCTGTTTTTTCTCTTTGAGGCATTTTTTCTAAAAATTTAACAAGAACTCTTTTTACATCACCGACAATAGGAATATCTGCTTTTTTATTTTTACCTATTTCAGCAGGGTCAATATCTATATGTATTACTTTAGCATTTTTTGCAAAAGTTTCTAAATTACCCGTAACTCTATCATCAAATCTCATACCAATAGCAATAACTAAATCAGATTCAAATACTGAATAATTAGCTGCATAAGTTCCATGCATTCCAAGCATACCTAAACATAAATCATGTGCTGTGGGAATAGAACCTAGTCCAAGAAGAGTAACTCCTACAGGAATATTAGTTCTTTCGACAAATTTAATAAATTCTTTTGAAGCTTTTGATTTTATTATTCCAGCTCCAGCTAAAATAACTGGTCTTTTTGATTGATTAATCATTCTAATTGCACTTTTAATTTGTTTTGGATGACCTTCATAATTAGGATTATAGCTATCCAACCTAATAGGTTCATTATGTAATATTTCAAATTCTTCAAAATTTATTTCAGCTTGTTGAATATTTGAAGGTATATCGATAAGCACAGGCCCTGGTCTTCCAGTGCTAGCTATATAAAATGCTTCTTTTATAATTCTAGGTAAATCTTTTACATCTTTAACTAAATAATTGTGTTTTGTAACAGGCATTGTAATCCCAGTAATATCTGATTCTTGAAATGCATCTTTTCCTATTTCATAAGTTGCTACTTGTCCAGTAATTGCAACCATAGGAATAGAATCCATATATGCGGTCATTATACCTGTCACTAGATTTGTTGCTCCTGGTCCAGATGTTGATACACATACTCCAACTTTTCCTGTAACTCTGGCATATCCATCAGCAGCATGTGCAGCTCCTTGTTCGTGTCTTGTTAATATATGATTGATCCCAGAGAAATCATAAAGCTCATTATATAAAGGAATAACTTTACCTCCTGGATATCCAAATATTGTATCTACACCTTGCCTTTTTAATCCTTCTAATATGATTCTGGCTCCATTTATTTTCTTCATAATATACCTCCTTACTCTACTTTGTTTATACTATATCCTTTCTTTGCAAAAGCTTTAATTATCTCTTGTATATGTCTTTCACCATTAGTTTCAACTGTTACTTCCAATTCTACATGAGTAAATCTATCTAAATTTTTAAATTGATTATGGTCTAATTTTATAACATTAGCATTTTGTTTAGCAAGAATATCTGAAACTAATAAAAGCTCTCCAGGTCTATCATTTAATGTTATAGAAAATCTAAAAATTCTTCCTCTAGATACTAAACCTTTTGTTATAAGAGATGATATAGTAAGAACATCAATGTTTCCCCCACTTACTACACAAACAATCTTTTTATTTTTTACATTTAATCTTTTTATTCCAGCTAATGATAATAAACCAGAATTTTCTGCTATTATTTTATGTTTTTCTACAAGAATTAAAAAAGCTTCCATTAATTCATAATCTGATACTGTAATTATTTCATCAACATATTTTTTACAAAGATTAAATGTTAACTCTCCTACTTCTTTTACAGCAGTTCCATCTGCTATTGTGTGAGTATTTTCTAGTTTAGTTATTTTATCATTTTTAAATGATTCTAACATACTAGCGGCACCTTCTGGTTCTACTCCAACAATTTTTATATGTGGATTTACAAGTTTTATAGCGGCAGCAACTCCTGCAATAAGACCACCGCCACCAACAGGAACTAAAACTACATCTGTATCTGGAAGTTCTTTAAATATCTCTAATCCTATTGTACCTTGACCTATTATTATATCTTTATCATTAAATGGATGAATAAAAGTATAATTATTTTCTTTTTGTAATCTCATTGCTTCTTCATAAGCTTCATCATAGACATCACCTGCAAGCACAACTTTTGCACCATACTTTTTTGTAGCTTCTATTTTTATAAGAGGAGTTGTTTTTGGCATTACTATAGTAGCAGGGACTCCAAGTTGCTGTGCAGCAAAAGCAACTCCTTGAGCATGATTTCCTGCAGATGAAGCTATAAGACCTCTTTTTTTCTCTTCATCTGATAATAATGCAATTTTATTATAGGCTCCTCTTATTTTAAAAGCACCTGTTTTTTGAAGATTTTCAGGTTTTATAAATATTTCATTTTGACTCTCTTCACTAAAAGCAGGACTATAAATTAGTCTAGTTTCTTTTATTATATTTTTTAGTCTATTTTCAGCTAAAGTAAAATCCTTTAAAGTAAACATTTTACCAGACCTTTCTTCTTAAATTTCTATTTTATTTAAATTATAATTCCTCAATAGCTCCTTTATGTGCCGAACTTACATTTTGAGCAAATTTTTTTAGACATAATCCCTTTACATTTTTTGTTACTTTTTTTAAATTTTTCATTCTATTTTCTATTTCTTCATCACTAAGTTTTACATTAAGAGTTCGATTAGGTATATCTATAGTGATTATATCTCCTTCTTGAATTATTGCAATCTCTCCTCCTTCTGCGGCTTCCGGTGAAATATGTCCTATAGAAGCTCCTCTAGTGGCACCGCTAAATCTACCATCAGTAATTAAAGCGACACTTCCATCTAGTCCCATTCCTGCAATAGCAGCTGTAGGAGCAAGCATTTCTCTCATACCAGGACCACCTTTAGGTCCTTCATATTTTATAACTACAACATCGCCGGCTTTAATTTTTCCACTATAAATAGCATCTACTGTTTCTTCTTCTGAGTTAAAAACTCTAGCAGGCCCTTCATGCACCATCATTTCTGGTTTTACTCCGGCAGCTTTTACAATAGAACCATTTTTAGCTATATTACCTTTTAATACAGCTAACCCACCACGTTTATTATAGGCATTATCAAAACTTCTTATTACATCATTATCTTTTATAACAGCTTTTTCAGCTATTTCTTTTTGTGATTTTAATGCAACACTCTTAGCTTCTTCTAATAAATTATTTTCATGTAATACTTTCATTACTGCAGGAATTCCTCCAGCTTCATTTAAATCTTCTATAAAATAATTTCCAGAAGGAGAAAGCTTACATATTTGAGCTATTTTTTCTGCAATTTTGTTAAAATCATCTAAAGTTAAATCAACACCTGCATCATGAGCAACAGCTGGTATATGAAGAGCAGTATTACTAGAACCTCCTAATGCCATATCAACAGCAACAGCATTTAAAAATGCTTCTTTAGTTAAAATATCTCTAGCTTTTATATCTTCATTATATAATTTTACTATTTGCATTCCTGCTAATTTAGCAAGTCTAATTCTTTCAGAGTATACAGCAGGAATTGTTCCATTTCCAGGAAGTCCTATTCCTAATGCTTCTGTCATACAATTCATTGTATTTGCAGTATACATTCCAGAACAAGAACCACAAGTAGGACAAGCTGTATTTTCTACCTCTTTAAGTTCACATTCTGATATAGTCCCTTTTTCATACTCACCTACATACTCAAATACATTACTAAGACCTATTTTTTTATTTCTAAATTTTCCAGCAAGCATAGGTCCACCACTTAAGAATATAGAAGGTAAATTAAGTCTTCCTGCAGCCATAAGCATTCCGGGTACACTTTTATCACAACTTGGTATAAAGACCATTGCATCAAATGGAGTAGCCATAGTAGTAGCCTCTATTGAATCAGCTATAAGACTTCTAGTTATTAAAGAATATTTCATTCCTTCGTGATTCATAGCTAAACCATCGCATATTGCAATAGTATTAAATTCTAAAGGTATTCCACCAGCCATTCTTACTCCAGCTTTTACAGCATCAATAAGAGTTCTTAAATGCATATGCCCAGGAACTATTTCATTAAAAGAACCAGCTATTCCTATAATTGGTTTTCCTATTTCTTCGTCAGTCAAACCAAGTGCTTTTAATAATGATAAATGTGGTGTTCTTTTCAAACCTTTTGTCATATTATCGCTTCTCATAAAAATTCCCCCTTGTAAAAAAAACAGCTGATAAATGTCAGCTGTTTTTATATATTAAAATATAAAATATTCTGTATTAAAATACGTAAACGTATTATAAAAACAACGACAATTTATTAATATTATTATTAGCTTCTTTATTTAGTAATAAGACTATGACAAATGATAAAAGAATAGGTAAGCTAATAATTAATATCATAAATATGTCCTCCTTTAAATTCTTAAAATAGTATTATCTCATTAGGATAATTTTGTTAAATTAAGGATATCAAATTTCTTTGGATTTGTCAAGAAATATTCATTCTAAAATAAGAATAACACAAAAAAAATCAAAAATCAAAAAAATAAGTTTAAATTTTAAAACAAATACAAAAAAATATAAAAATGTCAAAAAAATATTATTTACTATTTTACTATTGAATTTATATGTAAAATATAGTAAAATAAGATGTTATTTTTATAGTGAGTAAAATTTTTTATAATTAAAAATATAAAAACTGATAAAATTAGGAGGCAAAATGCAACATAGATTTTCCAGAACGGAATTAATTATTGGAAGTAAAAATTTAGAAATTTTAAATAATAAACATATAGCAATATTTGGTATAGGTGGAGTAGGATCATTTGTTGTTGAAGCATTAGCCAGAGCAGGAATTGAAAATTTCACTTTAATTGACTATGATGATATATGTATAACTAATATTAATAGACAAATTCATGCGACTACTAAAACAATTGGCAAATTAAAAGTAAATATAATGAAAGAAAGAATATTGGACATAAATCCAAAAGCTAATGTAAAGGCATTAAAAATTTTATATAATAAAGAAACAGAGGATGAAATTTTTAAAGAAAAATTCGATTATGTTGTAGATGCAATAGATATGGTAACTTCAAAACTATTATTAGTAGAAAAATGTAAAAAAGAAAATATACCTATTATTAGCTCAATGGGAACAGGGAATAAAATAAATCCAACTATGTTTGAAGTAACAGATATTTATAAAACATCTGTTTGTCCATTAGCTAAAGTAATGAGAAGAGAGCTAAAAAAACGAGGAATAAAAAAATTAAAAGTTATTTATTCTAAAGAAATACCAATAAAACCTCAAATATCAGTAACATCGTGTAAGGAAAATTGTGTATGTCTCACTAATACAGAAATAAATTGTAAAAATAAAAGACAAATACCAGGAAGTATCTCATTTAGTCCGTCAGTGGCCGGACTTATTATAGCTTCGGAAGTAGTAAAAGATATATTAAATTTAAAAAATTAAAGATTTATAGAAGATAAAACCTAATTTCTAAAATATTTAAATTATTTAGAAATTGGGTTTTGTTAATTTAAGTATAAAAAAATAATTTAAATTATATAAATTATGTTATTTTTTTGATATAATATCTATAAATAAAAGTAGTGAGGGGAAATATGGATAAAAAAAATCAACTTTCAACAAGTATTCCAAATTATGCAATATTTATAGTAATTATATCGATTGTTATATTACTTTCTATATTTAGTGTAATAAATATTGCTAGCTCAAATTTAAATAATGTATTAAATGAAAAAAGCTTAATAGGGTTTAAATTAGCTTTTAAACAACTAATATTTTTAATATTAAGTTTAGGAATTGTTTTTTTAATAGTTTTTATTGCCCCATATAAAAAGTTAGAAAATTCTTATATTGTTTTTACTATTTATTTATTTACAAATATTTTATTAATATGGGTATTGTTTGGTAGAGAAGTAAATGGAGCAAAACGTTGGTTAGACATACCGTTAGGATTTAAGATTCAACCTTCTGAGTTTGCAAAAATAACTTTTATTATCTTATTAGCAAAAATATTTTCAAAAATTGAAAAATATAATAAACAAATTAGTTTTATAGATTTAATAGAAAAAAAAATTATTAATAATTTTATAATAATTTTTATTATTCCAGCTTTAGTATTACTTGAAAAAGATTTAGGAACGGTTATTCATTATAGCTTAATTTTTCTTTCTATGTTTTTAATATCAAAGATAAAAAAAGGATTTAAAACATTTATTTTAATATTTTATATAGGAGCAATATTATTAGGAGGGGTATATATTTATAAAACCTCAAATCATAATGATTATAAATTTCGTAGAATAAATTCATATGTAGAAAGACTTTTTCATAATAAATATGATAAGGATGATCAAGTAACTCAATCTATATACGGCATAGCTAGCGGAGGTTTTTTAGGTAGAGGTTATGGAAATGGGATACAAAAATATAATTATGTACCTGAAATCCATACAGATTTTATTTTTGCTACTATTAGTGAAGAGATGGGATTTTTAATTTCTACAATAATAATAATAAGTTATATAGTACTCTATTATTTTTTACTACTTATATCATTTAGGAGTAAAAATATGTTTGGGAAATATTTGGTTTTTGGAATAGCAAATATGATAATATCACAAGTTATTTTAAATTTATACGTAGTAACAGGACTTTTTCCTACAACAGGAATTCCTTTACCATTTTTAAGTTATGGAGGAAGTTCGACTTTAACAATGTATATGATAATTGCATTAGCTTTAAACGTACTAAGAACTGGAAATATAAAAAGAGAGGGAAAAAATGAGTTTAAAAGAGAAAATAATTGAAAAAAATAATATAAAATTTAAAGAACCTAATATGTATAATGTAATATTTTTTAATGATGATTATACTACGATGGAATTTGTAGTGGAGATACTTATGAGAGTCTTTCATAAAAGTTTAGATGAAGCCAATAACTTAATGCTTTTAGTTCATAACCAAGGAAAAGCTATTATAGGGAAATATACCTATGATATAGCAATAACAAAAGTAAGTGTTACTAAAAAACTAGCAAAACAAAATGGATTTCCTCTAAGGGTAGATATAGAAAAGGAGGATAAATAATGAGATTAGATAAATATGCAAATGAAATATTAAGTAAGTCATATTTAATGGCAGAAGAAGAAAAATATGAATATTTAACACCAGAATATGTAATGTATACAGCATTAAACTATAAAAATATGAGAAAATTATTAATGGATTTAGGAGTAAATATCCAAGAATTAAAATTAGATTTAGAAAAATACCTAAATGAAAATACCTATAAATCAGAAAATGGACCTATAAATTCTATTTTATTAGATAATATTATAAGTAAAGCTACACTTCAAAAAGCTAGCGCTGGGAAAGACATAGTTACATATTATGATATATTTTTATCTATGTATGATGAAGAAGAATCACATATAAGTTATTTTTTAAAAAAACAAGGGCTAAAAAGAATAGATATTTTAAATTATATTACCTCAATAGATAATGAAAAGTCAATAGATTATGATGAAGATGAATTTGGCGAAGATGAATTTGATGAAGATATAAATTATTTAGAAACTTACGCAACAAATCTTACAGAATTAGCAAAAGAAAAAAAATTAGATCCTTTAATTGGGCGTGAAGAAATATTAGAAAGAACAATGCAAGTATTATTAAGAAGAACTAAAAATAATCCACTTCATATAGGAGAAAGTGGAGTAGGGAAAACAGCGATAACAGAAGGTTTAGCTCAGCTTATAGCTAAAAATAAAGTTCCCAAAAATTTAAAAGATACAAATATATATTCTATTGATATAGCTACAATTTTAGCAGGTACAAAATATAGAGGTGATTTTGAAGAAAGATTAAAGAATATTTTACTTGAATTATCAACAGAAGAAAAACCAATTGTATATATAGATGAAATACATACTTTAATGGGGGCGGGGGCAGGAACGAATACAGCTCTTGATGCTTCAAACATATTAAAACCATATCTTACTTCTAGTAATATTAGATTTATTGGTTCAACTACTTTTGATGAATATAAAAAATTTATTGAAAAAAATAAAGCTTTTGCTAGAAGATTTCAAACTATTGTAGTAGAAGAACCAAGCGTAGAAGATAGTATAAAAATACTTATGGGAATAAAATCAAAATATGAAAAATATCATAATGTGAAATATACTGATAAAGCTATAGAAGCAGCATGTACTTTGTCAAATAAATATATCCAAGATAGACATTTGCCAGATAAAGCAATAGATATAATTGATGAAACAGCTGCATTTTATAGAATAAAAAATAACAGAAAGATAACTATAACAGAAGAACATATAGAAAAAATAATATCAAAACTTGCTAGAGTACCTAAAGAAAAAATAGAAGAAAATGAAGTAGATAGATTAAGAACACTTGACAAAGAACTTGAAAAATCAATATTTGGACAAGAGCAAGCTATAACAGAAATAGTAAAAGCTATAAGAAGATCAAGAGTAGGATTTAATGATGAAAATAAACCAATAGCATCATTTTTATTTGTGGGAAATACAGGAGTAGGTAAAACAGAATTGGCTAAACAACTAGCAAATACAATGCAAATACCACTTGTTCGGTTTGATATGAGTGAATATCAAGAAAAACATAGTGTAGCAAAGCTTATAGGGACACCACCTGGATATGTAGGATATGAAGAAGGAGGACAATTAATAGATGCAATTAAGAAAAATCCACATTGTGTTCTTTTATTAGATGAAATAGAAAAAGCGCATTTTGATATATATAATGTATTACTTCAAATAATGGATTATGCGACATTAACTGAAAATAATGGAAGAAAAGCTGATTTTAAAAATGTAATATTAATAATGACATCAAATGCAGGCGCTAGTGATATGAGCAAAAATTTAGTAGGATTTGGCCAAAAAACTATGGGTGAAACATCTGTTTCAAAAGCAATAAATAAAGTTTTTTCACCTGAATTTAGAAATAGACTGTCAAGTATAGTTTTATTTAATGATTTAAATAAAGATATGGCGATACTTGTAACTAAAAAAGAGATAGATAAATTAAATAAAAAATTAGCGGATAAAAAAATAAAAATAGAGTTATCAGAAGAAACCTTTGAGCATATATCTAATAAAGCTTTAAATACAAAATATGGTGCTAGAGAAATTATTAGATATATAGATAAAGATATAAAAGATTGGTTAGTAGAGAAGATTTTATTTAATGAAATAAGGGAAAATCAAAATATTTATATAAATATTGAAAATGATAAACTTAATTTTAAAATAAAAAAATAGAGAGGATATAAATGGCTATTTATACATTAAGTAAGGATATAAAATATTTTCCAAATCCAAATCTAGCAGATGAAACAGGAATAATAGCAATAGGAGGAGATTTATCTGTAGAAAGACTTATTAATGCTTATACTACAGGTATTTTTCCTTGGTATAATGAAAATGAACCTATATTATGGTGGTCACCAGCTAAAAGAGCTATTTTATACCCTAAAGACATACATATATCTAAGTCTATGAAAAAATTTTTAAAAAAAGAAATATATAGAATAACTTATGATACCTGTTTTGAAAAAGTTATTTCATTATGTGGTGCTACTAGAAAAGAAACCTGGATTACAAAAGAGATAAAAGAAGCTTATATAAAATTATTTAATTTAGGAATAGCTCATTCTGTTGAAGTATGGGATGAAGAAAATAATCTAATAGGTGGACTCTACGGAGAATCATTAGGAAAAATATTTTTTGGTGAATCAATGTTTTCTATTAAGAAAAATGCGTCAAAAGTAGCTTTTATTAATTTAGCTAAAAATCTTGAAGAATTAAATTTTGATATAATTGATTGCCAAGTACAAAATGATTATTTAGAAAGTATGGGGGTTATAGAAATAAATAGATTAGAATACTTAAATATTTTAGAAAATTCTTTACAAAAGCCCTCGTTAATAGGGAAATGGAATTTTAAGTAACAAAAAGATCCTAGACAAGTACTAAATATAGTATTTGCCTAGGATTTTATAATATTTTTATTTTATAAAATAACTTCGTTTGTAAGAGATAAATCATTTTCAAATTCAAAGAAATTTTTTAATGTTGTTTCAGCTATATTAGATAAAGCTTCTTCTGTAAGAAAAGCTTGATGTGAGGTAACTAATACATTGTTGAATGAAAGAAGTCTAGCTAAAATATCATCAGATATAATAGTATCAGAATAATCTTCAAAAAAATAATCTCCTTCTTCTTCGTATACATCAAGAGCAGCATATCCTATTTTTTGACTTTTTAAGCCATTGATTAAATCTTGAGTATTAATTAAAGCACCTCTACCAGTATTTACTATCATTACTCCGTCTTTCATTTTATCGATACTATTTTTATTTATAATATATTTTGTATCTTTCGTAAGTGGACAATGTAGAGAAATAATATTTGAGTTTTTATATAAGTTATTTAGTGTTGTATATTCAAAATCTAACTCTTTAGATTTTTCTTGATTTGGATATGGATCGTATGCGAGAACTTTCATTCCAAAACCTTTTAAGATTTTAATTACAATTAATGCAATTTTTCCTGTTCCTATTATTCCAGCAGTTTTACCATTTAAATCAAAACCAGTAAGACCAGAAAGAGTAAAATTAGCCTCTCTTGTACGCAGATAAGATTTATGTATTTTTCTATTTAGAGTAAGTATAAGAGCAATAGTATGTTCAGCTACTGCATAGGGCGAATAAGCAGGAACTCTAACAATTTTTATATCTAAAGCTTTAGCTATTTTTAAATTAACATTATTAAAACCAGCACATCTAAGAGCTACAATATTTATATTAAACTCTTTTAATTTTTCTAAAACTTCTTTAGTTATTTCATCGTTTACAAATACACAAACAGCATCATATCCTTTTGCAAGAGTAACAGAATCAATATTTAATTTCATTTCAAAATATTTTATTATATGTGTTGAATTGTATTTATCAAAATATTTTTTATCATATTTTTTTGTATCAAAAAACGCTATTTTCATTTTGATCACCACTTTTAACAGGATAAATTATTTACTTTTTTAGTAAAGAATATATGTATAATTATACCATATTTTATGGTATAATTAAAGAGTTTTTATTATTATTTCGTTAATATTTTTTCGTTTTGGCATAATCCTAGTTTTTTTAATAGGTTTACCTACACTAATAAAAGCACACAATTCTATGTTTTCAGGAATGTTTAGTATTTCTCTAGCTTTATTATAATCATAAGCTCCTATAATTACACTTCCAAGTCCCATATCATGTATTTTTAAAGAGATATTTTCACAAGATAATCCTAAATCAAACATAGCCCATTCACTTTGAATATTATAATTTATTTCATTTCTTCTAGATATACCTGCTATATTTTTTTCAAAACATGCTACTAAAACTAAGTTTGAATCTTTTGTGCATTTTATCGCTGGATTATTTGGAGAAAATGTGTCAGCTATTTGGCTTATAATATTTTTATCTCTTAAAATAATAAATCTCCAAGTTTGAGAATTTGCCCAAGAGGGAGCTAATGTTGCTGCTTCTAAAATTTCTTTTAATTCTTCATCTTTTATATAATATTCTTTATCAAACTCTCTTATTGTACGTCTTTCTTTTAATAATTGATTAAAGTTCATATATTTTCCTCCTAATAGTTATGTAATTTTCATCTTATATTTTTTATAATTTTATTGTAAAATATAATCAACATCTTTTCTTTCACCAGTTATTTTAATAAGTAACTTATCGGGAATACCAATTAATGTTTCTCCAGCTTTACTTATAAATCCTTGTTTTACAACGAGCTTTTTAGGTGAATTTGAAGTTAAAACTCGTACTTTATTATCAACTATTTCTACTTTAACACCACCAATATCAGTAGGGATTTTAAATATTTTTTGTTCTTTTGTTAGTTTATAAGTATATTTTAATTGATTATTTACATATATTTCTATTTTTTCAGCTTTATAATTTGGTATTTTTAAAGTTGTAGTTATTAAAAAAGAAAAAAATAAAATTATAAAAGAGTATATAAAAATATCACCTTTTTTAAACATTGTTTACCTCAAATCTAAATATTAAAAATTTTATTTAATAATTTTTTTGCAATTTCTTCTTTATTTGCTTCATCAAACTCAATATTGTTTTTATTTTTATCAATTAGTACGACTTTATTTTTATTACTAGAAAAATAAGTTGTATGATTAGCTATAATGTAATCAAGGTTTTTCTTTTCTAATTTTTTATAAGCATTTTCAATTAAATTTTCGCTTTCAGCACAAAATCCTATTAATAATTGATTTTCTTTTTGTTTACCCATTTCAAATAAAATATCTGGATTTCTAACTAATTCAATTACAAGATTTTCATCATTTTTTTTTATTTTATTTTTAGAAATATCTTTTGCTCTATAATCTGCAACAGCTGCAACAGCAAATACAGTATCGACATTGCTATAATATTCGAATACTTTTTCATACATTTGAAGAGCAGTATTTACTTTTATTGTAGTAATTCCTTTTATATCTTCTTGAGAATTTGGTCCAGCAATAAGAATTACTTCAGCGCCAAGTTCCTTTGCATATTTTGCAATAGAATATCCCATTTTACCACTTGATTTATTTGATAAATATCTAATAGGATCAATTTTTTCTTCTGTTCTACCAGCGGTAATAAGTATCTTTTTTCCAGAAAGTATTTTATAATTAAAATGAGTTTCAACTATTTTAATTATTTCATCTTCATTTCTTAATCTACCTTTTCCAGTAGTATTGCAAGCTAAAAAACCTTCATCAGAATCAATAAAGTTATAACCATAGTTTTTTAATTTGCTTATATTTTCATGTAAAATTGGATTTTCATACATATTTACATTCATTGCAATAGCAAAATATATAGGTGCTTTTGCAGCTGAAATTACAGTCGAAAGCATATCATCAGCTATTCCATTTGCTATTTTTCCTATTATATTATATGTAGCAGGAGCAACAAGTATAAGATCAGCCCATTCGGCAAGAGAAATGTGTTCTACATCATAATTAGATTTTTTTTCCCACATATCGATAACAACTCTATCTCTTGCTAATGTTTCAAGAGTTAAAGGAGTTATTATTTCAGTAGCATTTTTTGTCATTATAACTTTTATATTATATCCTTTTTTCTTTAATTTAGAAATAATATTAGCAGATTTATAAGCGGATATACCTCCAGTTACCCCTATTAAGATATTTTTCATATTATCACCTTGTATAACGAAAACAGATAAAGTCTCATTATACATTATCCTTTCTATAGATTTAATATATAAGTTAATTAAAATATTGTAGATTATATAGCTAGATTATTTTAATTATATTTTATCATATAATATAAAAAAATAAAACTGTAGTTTTAGGGATAAAAATAAATATTAAAAGGCGTGTTATAATATAACACGCCTTTTAATATTTATTTCAATTTTTCTTTCTTGCAAAATATTTTGTATGTAAAAGTTCGTGAGCTTTATGACTCATAGGTTCTCCTAAATGTTTTTCATATAACTGTTTAATATATGGATTTTCATGAGATTTTCTTAATTCTTTTCCATTATCAATAGCTTGAATACCTTCAAAACGTTTTTTTATAATTTCAAAGTTTCCATGGTGATAAGGTTGACCTCCACCACCGATACAACCACCTTTACAAGCCATTATTTCTATAGCATGGACAACTTCTTCGCCGCTTTTTATTTTATCTAATAACTCTCTAGCAGCTCCAAGTCCATGAGCTATACCTATTCTAAATGCTGAACCTTCAATTTGAAGTTCTGGAACTTCTGCAATTCTTATTCCTTCAAGTCCTCTTAGCTGTTCAAAATCTACTTTTTCAAGTTCATTACCTGTAATCCATTCATAAGCAGTTCTAGTAGCAGCTTCAATTACTCCTCCAGTTCTTCCAAATATATCAGCAGCACCACTTGAAGTACCATAAGGAGCATCAAATTCACTATCTGGAAGATTTGTAAAGTTAAATCCTTTTTGTTTTATTAATTCGGCTAATTCTCTTGTAGAAATTGAGATATCCGTATCAGGATTTCCATTTTTTGAAAACTCTTCTCTACTTGCTTCATATTTTTTAGCAAGACAAGGCATAACAGATACAACAACCAAATCATTTCTGTCTACCCCCATATCTTTTGCCCATATTTCTTTAGCTACCACACTAAACATTTGTTGAGGTGATTTTGCTGAAGAAGGTATGTCAAGCATATCGGGATAATTATGCTCAATAAATTTAACCCAAGCAGGACAACATGAAGTAAGTATAGGAAGTTTTACATCAGGGTCTTTTGCTAAATATCCTTCTACTCTCTTTTTAAGTTCTGTAGCTTCCTCCATTATTGTAAGATCTGCAGCAAAATTTGTATCAAATACATAATCAAATCCCATCATACGAAGAGCAGAAACTATTTTACCAGTTACATCAGTACCTGGTTCTAATCCAAATTCTTCTCCAAGAGCTACTCTTACAGCAGGAGCTACTTGAACGATAACTTTTTTCTTTTTATTAGCTAAAGCTTCTACAACATCCCAAGTGTAATCTCTTTCATGTAATGCACCAACGGGACATACAGCGACACATTGTCCGCAGAAGGTACATCCTGTATCTTCAAGATCTTTTTCATGTGTAGGCGCAACAACGGATTCAAAACCTCTATTTACAGCATGAAGTATATTACATGTTTGAATAGAATTACACATAGTTTCACATCTTCTACACATTATACATTTATCTATATCTCTTATAATAGCAGGAGAATTATCAATTCTATATGTCGATTGTTCCCCTTCAAATCTAATATCTTTTATTTTAAATTCTTGAGCTAAAGTTTGAAGTTCGCATTCTCCAGATTTAGAACAAGTTAAACATTCTTTAGGATGATTTGATAATAATAATTCTAAAACTGTTTTTCTTACATGCATAAGTTCTGTTGAATTTGTAATTATTTCCATTCCTTCTTGAACTTTTGTTTCACATGAAGGATATAAATTTTCATTCCCATTTACTTCTACAACACACATTCTACAAGAAGCATGATTATTTATAAATCCGATACTTCCTATGTTTAAATGACATAATGTAGGAATATTTATTCCAATACTTTTAGCTGCTGTCAAGATAGTTGAATTTTTAGGCGCCTCTACTTCTATACCATTAATTTTAATTTTTACAGTTTCCATTACTTACCTCCCGTTTCCTATGCTTTCTTAATTGCGTTAAATCTACAAGCGTTATAACAAGAACCACATTTGATACATCTTTCTTGATAGATATAATGTTTTTCTTTTACTCTACCAAGTATTGCATCTGTTGGACACACTTTAGCACACATTGTACAACCAATACATTTGTCTGTAATTGTAAATTTAATTAAATTAGTACAAACAGTTGCAGGACATTTTTTATCTTTTACATGTGCTTCATATTCATCATAAAATTTATCTAAAGTTGAAAGCACTGGATTTGGGGCTGTTTTCCCAAGCCCACAAAGTGATGCTCTTTTAATTGTATTCGATAAGTCTTTTAATAAATCTAAATCATTGAGAGTGCCTTTTCCATCTGTTATTTTTTCAAGAATTTCATAAAGTCTTTTATTTCCTATTCTACAAGGAGTACATTTTCCACATGATTCATCTACAGTAAAGCCTAAATAAAACTTAGCAACGGCGACCATACAATCGTTTTCATCCATTACTATCATTCCACCAGATCCCATCATAGATCCTTGTTCCTTTAATGTATCAAAATCAATAGGAGTATCAAGCTCATTTTTTGTAAGACATCCACCAGAAGGGCCACCAGTTTGTACAGCTTTAAAAGCTTTATTTCCTACTATTCCACCACCTATATCAAATATGACGTCTCTTAAAGTTGTTCCCATTGGTACTTCTATAAGTCCAACATTTTTTACTTTACCAGCTAATGCAAATACTTTTGTTCCAGGTGATTTTTCTGTTCCAATGCTTCTAAACCAGTCAGAACCTTTATTTATAATTGCAGTAATATTAGCATAAGTTTCAACATTATTCACATTTGTAGGTTTTTCCCAATATCCAGCTTCAGCAGGGAATGGTGGTTTTAAAGTTGGTTCTCCTCTTTTCCCTTCCATAGAATGAATAAGAGCAGTTTCTTCACCACATACAAAAGCACCAGCTCCATATTTTAAAGTGATTTTAAACTTGAAATTGGTACCGAATATATTTTCTCCTAAAAGTCCATAATCTTCAGCTTGTTTTATAGCTATTTTCAATCTTTCAATAGCTAAAGGATATTCAGCTCTAATATAGATAATACCTTCATCAGAACCAATAGCATACCCACATATTGCCATTGCTTCAAGAACTGAATGAGGGTCACCTTCAAGCACAGATCTATCCATAAAAGCACCAGGGTCACCTTCGTCAGCATTACAGACAACATATTTTTTATTAGCTTTATTTTTATAAGCGAACTCCCATTTTAATCCAGTAGGGAATCCACCTCCACCTCTACCTCTAAGTCCTGATTTTTTGATTTCATTTATTACCTCTTCTTGAGACATATTAGTAAGGACTTTATTTAATGCAAAATACGCATCTTTTGATATTGCATCATCAATATTCTCTGGATCCATAAATCCACAATTTCGAAGTACTATTTTTTTTTGCTTAGAACTTATAATAATATCACTTTCTTTAACTTTTTTATATAAAATATCTTTAAATATATTTTCAGCTTTTTTAACATCTACATTTCCATAAATTTCAGGTTTTTGACCAGGGAGAGTAACTTCTATAGTAGGTTCAGAATGGCAAAGCCCCATACAACCAGTAGATATAAGTACTATTTTATTATTATTAATTCTATCAATTTCATCTTTAAAGTATTCATAAATACTATCAGCGCCCGCTGTAATACCACATGTAGCCATAGATACTTTTATTTGGATTTTTTCATTATTTTTTTCTAAAAATTTATTTTTAATTTGTTTTAAATCTTCTATTGTTTTTAGCATTTTAACCTCCTGATACGATTATTTATATTCTTTTAATATATTTTTTACCTCGTCAGCTGTCACACGTCCATAGGTTTTTTTACCAATTAACATAACAGGAGCCATTCCACAAGCACCTACACATCTTAATACATCAAGAGAAAACTTACCATCTTGAGTGGTTTCTCCTACTTTTATCCCAAGTTCTCTTTTTAATTCATCTAAAATTTTTTCAGATCCATTAACATAACAAGCTGTTCCCATACATACTGATATAGGATGTTCGCCTTTTGGAGTAGTTGTAAAAAATGAATAAAAACTAATAACGCCATATACTTCAGATAAAGGAATATTCAATTCCTCACTAACGAATTCTTGAACTTCTACAGGTAAATAACCAAAAATCTCTTGTGCTTTATGAAGTACGGTAATTAATTCACCTTTCTTAGTTTCTAGAGAATCAATAAAGTCTTTTAACTCTCTAAAACAACTATCTTTTACTTGATTAGTACATTTCAATTGGAATCCCTCCTTGATAATTCAATGTTTTTTTGTGAAAAAAAGTACTTTAAAACAATAAAATAATTACATTAAAACTATACCTCATAAAATTATAGAAAATCAAATTTTTTTTACAAAAATGTTAAAAAAAACTTTAAACAATTAAATATTTTTTTAAGCTAATATACCAAATAATTTTTATAAAATATTTTTAAAAACCAAATATTTTTTATGTGGATTATTTTTGAAATAAGTTTTTATAAAGAAATATTTTATTTTAAAATGTAATTGGAGAATTGTAAAACTAAAAATGAGAATAATTTATTTAAATATAAAAATGGATTAATTAATGTAAATAAGAAGAATAGAGAATACTATATTTATTTTTAGATTTTTAAAATTTAATGAAAACAGTTATAATATTTAAGATATGATAAGTTAATTATTTTATACAAACAAATTTTTATTTTTTCTTTTTTTCCTTTTAATAAAATTTTATTATTATGATAAATAAATAATTTTTTATATTTAAAAGGAAGTAAGTCAAAAATAATTTTACTAATAATTATATTGCTTTGAAATTTTTTACATAAACTTTCTAATCTAGATGCAATATTAACAGTATCACCTATATAAGTATAATTTAATCTATTATTTCCGCCAATATCACCTGCAATAACTTCACCTTTATGTATTCCAATACCTATATTTTCAAGTTTTGGTAATTTTTCTTTTTTTAAAATATTTTGAATGTTTTCTAAAGAATCAAGCATTTCAAAAGCTGATTTTACAGCATCTATTTCTGAAGTTTTGCTTTTAAAAACAATCATTACAGCATCGCCAATATATTTATCAATAATTCCATTATTTTTTTTAGCTATATTTGACCAATATGAAAAATATAAATTAAGCATTTTGGTTATACTTTCAGGAGAAGCACTTTCACTAGTTTTAGTGAAATTTCGAATATCAGAAAATAAAATTGTTGCTTCTAATTTTTCAGAAATGCCTTTACCATCTTCTAAAATTTTATCTCTAATATTAGAATCTACATAAATTCCAAATAAGTATTTAATTTTTTCATTTAATTTAAGAATTTTTATTCTTCCAAAAGCGATAGAAATCGCAAGTAAAATACCACCAATTATAATATAAATATGAGCAGGATCAGTCAAAAATATTTTCAAATTTTCATTAAAATAATTTATTTGTAGTTTTAAGCTAAATGTTTTTTCATCAATAACACCATTATTTAATTCTTTTAATAATTCGAGCTTTAGATCAAAGTAAAAATATATAAATAGAAAAATAGTAATATTAATAAAGGTTATAAAAAATTCATTTAATTTTTTATGTTTAATATTTTTTAAATTTAATTGTATTGCTTGTAAACTACCGATAATTATAGAAAATATCCAAAAAAATAGATGTGCTAAATTAAAAACAAAAGAATAATCTATTTTAAATTCAACTAAAGTGTAAAAAAAGGGTGCAATTAAACTACCTAGAAAACGAGGAATAGGCTTTTTACCAAAATATACTAGAAAAAATGTTTGAATAATTAATATTAAAAGCAAAATAGTGTGTCCTGTATCATTAAAATATTTAAAACCATCTTTACTAAAATTCATAATAATATAAAATAAAGCATATTGTCCAGAGTAAAGTAATATTTCATTAAAAAAATTTTGAGTTTTTTTAGTCATGATTAAGAGCCCCTTTCTAATATAAAAAATAAAAATTTCCCCTTATATATTATATATTAAAAAATCATTATTGTAAAAATACAATAATGATTTTTTAATTTTTGAAAATAGCCAATTTAAATGTTCTATTTTTTTATTTTTATTTTATTTTTTTAGATTTTGTTATTATTAAAATAGTAGCAAAAATAATTAATATAAAACTAATGACATGTGGAGCTCTAAAGTCAAAAAACATAAGATCTTCTGCTCTAAAGAAACTTACAAAAATTCTGATTAATGAATATTCTATGATGTAAATTCCTGTTAACACTCCAGGCTTATAATTTTTCTTTTTAAAGAAAAACCAAAGAGATAAAAATGCTAAAAAATTTAAAACAAGTTCGTAAAGCATAGCTGGATGCACTGCTGTATTTGGGAATTCCATTCCAGCAGGTGAATTATTTGGAAAGACTATTCCCCACGGAACAATTTCTTTATAATTCATTTGTTCACTTAAAGATAATGAATTGTAGTAATTATACCATTCATAAAATTTAGGTTTTATAGAAAATATTATTCTTAATGGTGTAAAAGTAGGAACGCCATGTATTTCCCCATTCATAAAATTACCAAATCTACCAATAGCTTGACCTAAAATAAGTAAAGGAGAAGCGATGTCAGTAAAAATCCAAAAATTAACTTTATGAAGTTTAGCAAAAACAATAGACCATAAAAAACCAAAAATAATAGCGCCATGTATAGCCATTCCACCATGCCAAACAGCTGGAATTTCTAATGGATATTTAAAATAATATTTATAGTTGAAAATAACATAGTAAAGTCTACCACCAATAAGGCCAGCAATTATTGCATTCATTACATATTTTTCAATAAATTCTTCACTTATATTTTTTTCTTTAGCACTAATCTTAGCCAATTTTAATCCAATAATAAATGATAATGCGTACATAAGACCGTAGTATCGTATTTCTAAAGGACCTAATCTTAAAAAAACAGGATTCATTTTATCACTCCTTGTATAATATGTGTATTTAATGTTTTAATTATTTTTTTCTTTAATTAAAATGAGTTTTTTGATATAATTATTAAATAGACATTAATTTGTTAAAATAATAATTAATTATTGAAATATATTATTTTTATAGGTATAATTATATCATAAAATAATAAAAATAATAAATTAAAATTTTATTAAAAATAAGGGAAGTTAATTTTAATAAAACAGTTGTAAAATTATATCAAAAATGATATTATTACAAATAAAAAATAATTTGAATTTATCTTTTAAGGAGGAATAATTAAATGCATAATATTGTGAAAATAAGTGACACAGTATATTGGATAGGGACAAATGATAGAAGAAGTGACAGATTTGAAAATATGTGGCCTTTAGATAAAGGTGTTTCATATAATTCTTATTGTATTAAAGATGAAAAAGTAGCTATAATAGATACTGTAGAATTTAGTACACATGGAGCATATTTGCAAAAAATAGAAGAAATATTAGATGGTAAAAATATTGATTATTTAATAGTTAATCATATGGAACCCGATCATTCTGGAGCTATAGAACAATTAATTTTTAGATATCCAAATATAAAAATAGTTGGAAATAAAAAAACAATAGGATTATTAAAAGGTTTTTATAATATTGAAAATAATCTTTTAGAAATAAAAGAGGGAGAAGAATTAAGTTTAGGTAAACATAAACTTACTTTTGCTATGATTCCAATGGTTCATTGGCCAGAATCAATGATTACTTATGATAAAACTGATAAAATACTTTTTTCAAATGATGCTTTCGGAAGTTTTGGAGCACTTGATGGAGGAGTATTTGATTATGAATTAAATATAGATTTTTATGAAGATGAAATGAGAAGATATTATTCAAATATAGTAGGGAAGTATGGTATGCAAGTACAAATGGCATTAAAAAAGCTTGCTAATTTAGAATTTGAATATATTTGTCCTTCACATGGACCAATCTGGCGTGATGAAATAAAAAATATAATAAGTAAATATGATAAATGGAGTAGATTGGAGCCAGAAGATAAAGGAGTAGTTGTTGTATATGGAACTATGTATGGAAATACTGCAAAATCTGCAAATATAATAGCTAGAAAACTTGCAGAAGAAGGAATAAGAAATATAAAAGTATTTGATGCATCTAAGACTCATCAATCATATATTTTAAGTGAAATATGGAGATATAAAGGCTTAATAATAGGATCATGTGCGTACAATACATCTACTTATCCAGCAATAGAAGCTTTATTGTCAAAATTAAAATTATATGGATTAAAAAATAGATATGTATCTGCTTTTGGTACTTATGCTTGGAGTGGTGGCGGAATGAAAGGAATAAAAGAATTTGCAGAAAATTCTAAAGGGATAGAATTAGTAGGAGAACCTCATGATGTATTCTGTTCACCAAAAATAGAAGATTTTGAAAAATTAGAACAAATAGCTATAGAAATGGCAAATAAAATAAAAGAAGAAAATTAGAAAAATACAAAAAGTCAAAAAAATAAAAAGCTGTCGATTAATTTCGACAGCTTTTTATTTAAATTAATGATTTATATAAATCTTCATATTCTTTTGCAGAAGCATTCCATGAATAATCTCCAGATAATGCTCTTTCTACAAGAGTATTCCATACTTTTTTATCGTTATAAAATTTTATTGCTCTTCTAATAGTATACATCATATCATGTGCATTATAATGAGTAAATGAAAAACCATTTCCTTCTCCCGTAAATTCATTATATGCTTTAACTGTATCATTAAGACCACCAGTTTCTCTAACAATTGGTATAGTTCCATATCTTAGAGCTATTAGTTGTCCAAGGCCACATGGTTCAAATAGCGAAGGCATCAAAAACATATCGCTACCAGCATAAATTTTATTAGCCAATTCAGCATTATAACCAATAACTGTAGCTATTTTTTCGGGGTATTTATGGCGAAGTTCTAAGAACAATTCTTCATATCGGCTTTCTCCAGTACCTAATACAACCATTTGAAAATTTTCAGTTTGGATAAGTTCTTCAATTATACATTCAATTAAATCTAAGCCTTTTTGAGAAGTAAGTCTAGAAACTATTCCAATTAAAGGTATATCTTTATTTTGAGGTAATTTTAATTCTTTTTGAAGTTTTTCTTTATTCTTATATTTTTTATTAAAACTTTTTTTATTATAATTAAAATAAATATGTTTATCTGTTTCAGGATTAAATACATCTGTATCAATACCATTTACTATACCATATAAATCTTTTTCTCTAGCGAGTAATTCATAATTTAATCCTTCACCAAAGAAATCAGTTTTTATTTCTTCAGCATATGTTTTGCTAACAGTATTTATTTTATCAGCATATTTAATTCCCATTTTCATAAAGTTAATTTCATGATTAGGAGTAGGATAATCTAAATAATTAAATATACTAGAACTAAATACTCCTTGGAATCTTAAATTATGTATTGAATAAACAGTTTTTATATTTTGATAAAATTTATCATTTTTAAATTTAGTATTTAAAAAATATGGTAATACACCAGTATGCCAATCATTACAGTGAATAATATTAACTTTAAAATTTATTTCTTTTATAAACCTTAATGCAATTTCATTATATATTGCAAATTGGAAATCTCTATCTTCATTTTCATAAAGTGTATCTCTTTCAAAAAAAGCTCTATTTTCAATAAGATAAATTGGTAATCCTTCTAGTTCTATTTTTAATATATTAAATATTTCATCTTTAAATTCTATTTTAGTTATAAATTTTGCTTTTGAGATGTATTTACTGTTTAATAATTTATATTTTGGTAAAATTACACGTATATCATGACCTCTTTTTTTTAATGCTTTAGGAAGTGCAAAAGCTACATCTGCAAGGCCACCAGTTTTTATTAATGGATAAAGTTCAGAAGATAAAAATAATATTTTTAAATGTTTCATAACTATTCCTCCACTTTTAGAGTACTACCAGTTTTTATATATTTATTATTTGCTTCAAACACATTACTTTTAACTCTTCCAAATATTCTACAATTTCTTTCTATTACAGTTCCATCAGGTACTTCAACACCTTTACCAAGAACGTTTAAACCACTACTTAATAAATGTGGTTTTTCTTTATTTGCTGAATAATCCTCTCCAAACCCTATTTTACAATTTTTACCAATTTTTACTTCTTTATCAATTATAGCCCCATCAATAATAGTTCCTTCTTCTATAACAGTATCATTAAAAATAATAGCATTTTTGACAACTGCTCCAGGATTGACAATAACTCCAGGACCAAATACACATCTATCCACTTCTCCAGCTATGATACATCCATTAGATATAAGTGATTGTGTTACTTTTGCTTTGGTTCCAAATTTTACAGCCGGTCTTTCCTCACTTCTTGTATGAATTACCCAATTTTTGTCATACATATCAAGCTCTATTTTATCAACAGTATTTGTTAAATCAAGGTTAGCTTCTAAATAAGAATCATAAGTACCAACATCTTTCCAATAGTCTTTAAACTCATAAGCAAAAACATTTGATTTTTCAATAAGTTTAGGAATAATATGTTTTCCAAAATCAAGATCTTCAGCTTCTGTTGTTTCAAGAGCTTTAATTAATACATCTGTATTAAATACATAAATACCCATAGATGCTAAATTTGATTTTGGTTCAGCAGGTTTTTCAACAAATTTATGAATTTTTTTGTTTTCATCTGCTTCTAGTATTCCAAATCTACTAGCTTCTTCGATAGGTACTGGTTGTACACTTATTGTTAGATCTGCTCCTTTTTCTTTATGAAAATTAATAAGTTTTCTATAATCCATTTTATAAATATGATCACCTGATAAAATTAATACATATTTTGAATTTTGTCTTTTTATATATTCAATATTTAATTTTACAGCATCAGCAGTTCCTTTATACCATTTAGAATGTGGTTGAAGTAGAGTAACTCCTCCATCTCTTCTATCAAAATCCCAAGGTTTACCTACTCTAATATGTTCATTAAGAGATAATGGTAAATATTGAGTAAGAATACCAATATCAAAAATTCCAGAATTTGAACAGTTACTTAGAGTGAAATCAATTATTCTAAATTTACCTGCAAAAGGCACACTTGGTTTAACTCTTTTTTCAGATAATATATCTAGTCTTGAACCTCTTCCACCTGCGAGTATTAATGCTAAAGTTTCCATAATAAAACCCCCTTCAATAATTTATGCACTAATATAGTTTTACCTTTTTTTTTAGAAAAAATCAAGTAAAAAAATATAAACTTTCATTTTTTTGAAGTTTTTTTTCTTTCTTGATTAATAAAATAAGTAGTGATATAATTTAATTACTATAATAACACAAAAAAGAATGGAGAATACAATGGAAAAAGAAATAATATTAACTGATTTTGCAAAAGTGATTAATTCAGATAGATATCAATATACAGAAAGTGATATATATCTTGAAGAAGGATTAAATGAAAAAATAGCTACATTTGACGTTTTTTTTAGAAAAACTGAAGATGGAGGATTTGCAGTTGTAGCTGGAGTAAATGATGTTATTGAATTAGTTAGAATTTTAAATAATACAAGTTATAAAGAGAAGAAAATGTATTTTTCAAAAATATTAGAAGAGGAAAAATTAATAGAATTTTTATCAAATTTAAAATTTACAGGTAGTATATATGCTATGAGAGATGGCGAGATAGCTTATCCAAATGAACCAATAATTACAATAAAAGCACCATTAATTGAAGCAAAAATATTAGAAACACCAATACTAAATATTATTAATCATCAAATGGCAGTAGCAACTAAAGCATCTAGAGTAACAAGGGCTGCAGGAAATGTTCCGGTATCTTCATTTGGAAGTAGAAGAGCTCATGGATTTGATAGTAGTATAAATGGAAATAAAGCAGCTTTTATAGGAGGATGTGCTAATCATTCTAATTTAGTTACAGAATATAAATATAATATTCCAAGTATAGGGACAATGTCGCATTCATATATTCAAACTTTTGGAGTAGGAAAAGAAGCAGAAAAAAAAGCATTTGATACATTTATAAAAATAAGAAAAAATAGAAAGAAAAATACTCTTATATTATTAGTAGACACTTATAATACACTAGAAATAGGGATAAAAAATGCAATAGAATCATTTAAAGAAAATGGAATAGATGATAGTTATAATGGAATATATGGAATAAGAATTGATTCAGGTGATTTAGCTTATTTATCTAAAAAATGTAGAAAAATCTTAGATGAAGCAGGATTAAAAAAAGCAACAATAACTCTTACAAATGGATTAGATGAAGATTTAATATCAACTTTATTAAAGCAAGAAGCTGCCGTAGATTACTTTGGAGTTGGAGATGCAATTGCTGTAAGCAAATCAAATCCTTGTTTTGGAGGAGTTTATAAAATTGTTGAGATAGATAATCAACCAGTTATAAAACTTTCAGAAGATTCTATTAAAATTTCAAATCCTGGATTTAAAACTGTATATAGAATTTATCAAAATAATGAAGCAAAGGCAGATTTAATATGTCTAAAAAATAATGATAATGACGTAAAGAAAATAGAGAATAACGACGAAATATTAATAAGAGATGAAAGAGATAGGTTTAAGAAAACAAAATTCAAGGAAAATACTTATACAGTAAAAGAGTTAAATATTCCATTTATTGAAAATGGCATATTTTTACAAAAAAATATAGACTTAATAAATAATGCAATAAACTGTAGAAATTATTACTTGCAAAATTTATTAACTTTTTCTGAAGAAAGAAAAAGATTAATAAAACCTCATAAATATAAAATAGATTTATCTCAAGATTTATATAATTTAAAATATAATCTTATAGATATAATCTCAAATCAAATAGAAAAATAGGAGTTCTATTATGAATAAAAAACTAATTTTTATAATTTTAATTTCATTACTATTAATAAGTTGTACTAATGTAAGAAAAGCAACTGAAAAACTTACACTAACAAATATACAAAATGAAACAGAAGTAAATCCACAACCAATACCAAAATTTGAAAATATCACAGAATATATTAAACCCTCATATAGAAAGGTTAGTTGGGATGAAGTCAGAAGAAAAGAGTATTTAAGAGAATCAACACATCTTGATCCTAAAATGAGAGATATTATTTTACATGGTGATGTAAGAGTAGGAATGTATAAAGAAGATGTACTTGCAAGTATAGGAGGAACAGATAATAAAATTAAGAAAATAACAGATTTTGGTATAAAAGAAGAATGGATTTATGATGATAAAATTTTGTACTTTGAAAATGGAATTTTAAAAGATATAAAAAATATTCAAAAAAATAATTGACAATTGATGATTAATATAGTATAATCATTCTTGCCTTGAGAAATAAAGGTAAGTTCGGAATATAGCGCAGTCCGGTAGCGCACCTGCCTTGGGAGCAGGGGGCCGCAGGTTCGAATCCTGCTATTCCGACCATTTTTAATGGGGCTATAGCTCAGTTTGGGAGAGCACCACACTTGCACTGTGGGGGTCAGCGGTTCGATCCCGCTTAGCTCCACCATAAAAAAATATATTAATGGGCTGTCGCCAAGCGGTAAGGCATCAGACTTTGACTCTGACATGCGTTGGTTCGAATCCAGCCAGCCCAGCCATATATAATAATAAATATTTCTATAAAGCACTGTATAGTGCTTTTTTTATTTGAAAACTAATAATAAAAAAATGATATTATTTTAATATCATTTTTTTAATAATTCATAGTCTAAAGCTAGATCTTCTAATCGTTTTTCAAAATATATTTTAGCGTCATCAAGACCTTTATTATATATAATTTTTCCAATGGATTCTAAGAAAAAATCTAAAACTTCTTCAGCAGCAATAATTCCTATGCTTTCTTCTCGTTCATTTTCAAAAAAATATTGTATTTCATAAATCATTTTATTTTTTTCATCTTTTGTTAATTTCATTTTAATTTAACTATTCCTTTCTATATTTTTTTCTACAAAATCAAATAAAATAGGTTGAATATCTGGATAGGTAAGATTTTTAGGTAAGGAATCAAATAAATTTATTTTTTCAATTTCAAAATTAGGAAGATTATCAAATTCAAATATTTCAACAAAAAAAAGTTGTCCGTAATCAATAATATTCTTAATTGTTACAGAATATGTGGCGATAGGTGTTATATTATATTTGATTGCTCCTGTTTCTTCGTAAATTTCTCTTTTAGCTGCTTCAAGAGGAGTTTCGTTTTTTTCAATATGTCCTCCGGGAATTTCCCATGATTCTCTATTTTTATGTTTTACAAGAACTAATTTTTTATTATATTTTGCGACTAAAACGACATATTTATATTTGCAAATAATATCTAAATCATAAAAATCTATTTTTACCATAATATCACACTCCCTTTTTTATAATAACAGTTTTATTTTTGTATTTCAATAATTAATTATATAATTTATGAATAGAAGAAGAGAATTAATTATAAATTAGTATTGATAAATAAAAATTAGTTGTTTTTTTTAGATTTTATATGGTATTATTATTTAGGTATAATTGAGTTAAGGAGAAGAATTATGAATAATTATAAAATGATGATAACATACGATGGAACAAAGTATTTAGGTTGGCAAAGATTACAAAAAAATAAAGAAAAAACTATTCAAGGGAAAATAGAATTAACAATTTCAAAATTATTAAAAGAAAATATAGAAATAATAGGAAGTGGTAGAACTGATAGAGGAGTACATGCTTTAAATCAAGTAGCAAATTTTAAAACGAATAAAGAATTAGATTCTAATTTTTTAAGTCAGTTAAATCAATATTTACCAGAAGATATAAGAGTTTTATCTTTTATTAAAGTGAATGATAAATTTCATTCAAGATATAATGCTAAAAGAAAGACATATATGTATAGAATTGATAATTCACCAGTAAGAGATCCATTTATGAGAAAGTATGCTTATTATATTGATGAAAGAATAGATATAATAAAAATGAAAGAAGCAAGTAAAATATTTATTGGGGAACATGATTTTATAACTTTTTCAAAAAAAAGTACTAAAAAAAGTACTGTAAGAAATATAGAATTTATAAATATTGTAAAAAGAGGAGATTTTATAGAAATATATATAACTGCTAATGGATTTTTATATAATATGGCAAGAATGATAGCGGGAGCTCTTATTCAAATAGCTACTAATAAAAAAAATATAAAAGAAATAAAAGATTTATTGGAATCAAAATCAAGAGGAGAACATAGATTTGTAGTTCCACCACATGGATTATTTTTATTGAATGTAGAGTATTAATAATATAGTAATATTATTGTGATTAATAGAAATTATATTTGGTTTAGATTAAAAATTATAGAGGTAAATTATGAAGGTAATAGATTTACATGGATTAACAGTAGTTCAGGCAGAAGAAATTTTTATTAGAGAATATAATAATAATTTAAATAAAACAATAAAAATAATACATGGCTATGGATCTTCTGGAAGTGGTGGTAAAATACGAAAAAACATACGAAAATTATTAGAAAAGAATAAAGAGTATTTTAACTATAAAAAAGGTGAAATTATAGATGGAAATAGAGGTTATACTATAGTTTATCCTAAAAAACGTATTCCAGAAAAAATTGATTCATTAAAAATAGAAATATTAAAATATTGTATGGTTCCTAAAACAAAAGATAAAATTGCAGGACATTTTAGAAAATATAAACCAGAAAAAATATTAAAAGCAATAAAATATCTAGAAAGTAATGATTTATTAGAAATAATTCAAAAAGGGAAATATAAATGTTATGTAAAAAAATAGTAAGAAAAGAGTTATTAAAATTGTCATAGAAAAAAGAAGATAAAATTAAAAAAAATGTTGACAATAAATGTAAAATTAGATATAATAAAAACATATCCCATATTGAAATTTTCTTCATAGTAACATAATCCCCCTTAGTTAAATTTTAACTAAGAAAAAGTCCTCGCTCCCCCGCGAGGGCTTTTTTAGTATTATTCAGATAAACATTTATATTATATATATTATTTATTCAAAAAATATATATAATATAATATATTGTTTGACATATATTATATTATATAGTATAATATTAGTGTATACACAGATATTCGTTAAAGGAGGGATAAAAAATGACTATTATATTAGAAATCCTTGCTTTATTTTTTGGTGTTTTTATGGCCTATAATACATATTCAAAATAACTTTTATTTAAAATAGCTGCCCTTAAATAATTTTAAGAGGGCTTTTTTTATTTTTTGTTTAAAATTAAAATATATAAAATTTTTTGTTTAAAATTAAAGGAAAATATACAAATATTTAGAATAAGTTTATAGATTGGAGAAAGGAGTAATAATTCATAATGTTAAATAATTCTAATTTATTAATATTAAAAAAAGAAGATAGAGAAATTTTAGGAAAAATTGTTAAAAATGAAAAACAAAAAAATAAATTAAAAATAGAATTTGTAGGAAAAGGAACTTTACCTTTTATCCAAGTAAAAGATGAACTAGAAGTGGGAATTCCCACAAAAGATGGAATTTATGTATTTAATAGTTCTGTAATATATTTTGATGTAATTGATAGGTATATAATAATAGAATATCCTACTGATATAGAAAAAACAAATAGAAGAAATTATGAAAGGCATAATATACATATAAATCTAGAGGTAATAATTGAAGGAGAAATATATAAAGCGATTAGTTCTGATATAGGAGGTGGAGGAGTAGGGTTTTATACAGCTCATAATATAGAAAAAGGAAAAACAGTAATAATGAATTTTCAATTAGGCAAACATAAATATGAAGGGATATTAGGGATAATAAAGTCAGAAATGGATACAGTTCATAAAAATATTAAAAGGTATGGAATAGAATATACAAATCTTGAAGATGATATAAGGGAAGATATTCTTTTAAAAATATTTGAATTAAATAATAATTAAGGGGAAAGCTATGGATAAAGAATATTTAGAGATATTAACAGTAGATGACTATGTGGAATTAAAAAAAGAATTAAACAAAAAATTTGAGGAAAATTTACATTTGCTTGATATTTCAGGTTATTTAGAAATTTTAGAAATAATGTTAAAATATAATAAGAATTTAAAGTTAAGTTTACATCACTTTAAACATTTTATTAATGAAAAATCTTCGAAAAATTTAGATGAAAATATTAAAAAAACGTTAAAAGTTAATATGAATGCATCAGTAAAAGATGATTTTAAGACTATTGAACAACATGACTTTAATGAAAAAAACGCTTTAATTTTTTATGATATAATAGAGAAAAAAATAACTATTACTAGTAATTTTTTAAAAGTTTTAGATATTCCTGAAAAAAAATATACTTTTTATTCTTTAATAAAAGAACTTTATAAAAAAATTGATGGAATAAAGCCTTTTTTTATGAAATTAAAAAATGAAATTTATAATGATACAGAGAAAATAGAAATATTTTATTTTAAAAATGGCAAAAAACTAGAAATTGTGTATAAAATTTATGAATTTAATGATTATAGAGGATTATTATTTAATATTAAAATATTAAATGATTATTATCCAATATTAAATTATGATGAATTAACAGGAGTATTAAAAAGAGATATAATTTTAAAACTAATAGAAGATTATTCAAAAGATTATAGAAATAAAAATATGGCAGTAGTTCTTATAAATTTAAATAGTTTTAGAAATGTAAATAATCTATTTGGTTTTAAAATGGGTGATTATGTATTAAAAAAAATATCAGAAAGAATAAAATTTACAATTAGAAAAGGAGATATTTTAGGAAGAATAAGTGGAGATGAATTTGTTTTATTACTTAATAATTATAATTCTATTGTAAATTTAAGAATGATAGCAGAAAGATTGTTAGAAAAAATATCGGAACCGATAATATTATTAAATAAAAGTTATAAGGTAACAGCAAGTCTTGGAATAGCAATACTCGAAGAAAATAAAAAAAATATTAATCATATAATGGAATATGCAAATTTAGCACTTGAAAAAGCAAAGATTAAACATGGGAACAGTTATCAGTTTTATGAAGATATTTATCATAAGGAAATTTTAAGAGAATTAAAAATAGATAGAGAGTTAAAAGAAGCGATAGAAGAGGATCAGTTTATAATATATTATCAACCATTATTTAATAGTCAAAGCCAAAAAATTACAGGATTTGAAGCTTTAGTTAGATGGAAACATCCTGAAAAAGGGATTGTATCACCTATGGAATTTATTCCCATTGCGGAAAAAAATGGTGATATTATACCATTAGGTAATTTAATATTAAAAAAAGCAATAAATGAAATGAAAGATATATTAGAAGCATATAATTTAAAATTAAGTATTAATTTTTCAGCAAAACAGTTTGATAGTCCAAAATTTACTCATAATATAAATGATATAATAGGTGAAACAAGAATAAAATCAAAATATATTGAACTTGAAATTACAGAAACTGCAGTAATGGAAAATTTAGATATGAATATTCAAAAAATGAAAGAGTTAAAAAATTTAGGATATTCTTTAGCAATTGATGATTTTGGTACAGGATATTCATCGCTTTCATATTTAAGAAAATTTCCTGTTAATAAATTAAAAATAGATAGAAGTTTTATTCAAAATCTTTTAAATGATGAAGAATTACAAAAAATCATCAAATATATTGTAAAAATAGCAGAAGCACTAAAATTAGAAGTAGTAATGGAAGGGATAGAAAAAGAAGAAGAAATAAATGTATTAAAAGAATTAGGATGTACGACTCTTCAAGGATATTATTTATGTAGACCTCAGCCGTTAGATATATTAAAAGAAAAAATTAAAGGTTTTTTATAAAAAGAGGCTTATGCCTCTTTTTTTAATAAATTTTAAGGTAAAATTTATTAAAATTTGTTAAAATAGTAATATAATTAAAATGGAGGTGTTTTTGTGAAAAAATTTTTATTATTTATTATAATTACTTTAAATATTTATGCACAAGAATATAGTATCAATTATTATATTCAAAAGTATTTAGAGAGTAATAAAACAATATATAATAATAATATAAAAAAAATGGAGTTAAAAGAAAAAGAATTGAAATTAAGAAAGTATAATAATTTTAATTTATCATTAAGTGATTATTTTTCAAAAGATTATACCATAAAAGGAATAAATTCTCATTATTTTGATTTAACGGCGTCTTATGGTGATTTTAGTTATTCTCTTAGTATTGATAGAGATATAGATGAAATTTCTTCAAATATTATAAGTTATGAAAAAAATATATTAGATTTTTATAATAGTGATGAAAAATATTTATATAATAATAAAAAAATAGATAATAAAATAGAAAAATTAAATTTAATAAATGAAAAATACAGTTATATAGATAATATTATTAATAAATATTATGATATAGTAAAATTAAATAAAGAAATAAAAATCAAACAAAAATATTTAAAAAATCTAAAGAAAGAAAAAGATTTACTTGAGAAAAAATTTAAATTTGGAAAAATAAAAAAATTGGAATTAGATTTATATGAATTAGAATATAAAAATAGTCAGTTGGATTATGAATTATTGAGAAAAGATATATTTATATTAAAAAATGAATTTTATAATTTAATTAGAATAGAAGAGGATGAAAATAAATTTAATGAAAATTTAGAATATAATTATACTTTAGATTTATCAGATTATAAATATACAACAAAAGAAATATTAAAATTAAATAAAGAGTTAATTTTAAAACAAAAAGAGTATTATAAAAAAGTAGAGATACCTGATTTATCTTTTTATACAAATTATGATATTAAAAATAATGGATATAAAGTAGGATTGACAGTAAGTAAAAAGTTTAATATTATTAATTATAATAAAAAAAGTAGTGAATATGATTATGAAAATATAATAATAAATAATGAAAACAATTTAAAAGATATAAATAGCGAAATAGAAAACATAAAAATTAACTATAATAAGCTTGTATTAAATATCGAAAAAACAAAAGATAAAATAGAATACAAAAAACAAGAATTAAAAATATATAATAAACTATACGAATCAGGAGAAATTAGTTTGATAGATTTTATTAAAAAAGAAGAAGAATTAAATAATTTAGATATAGAACTTAACAATTATTTGATTGAAGCTAAAAAAATAGAATTACAAGTAGAAAAATATAATAAATATAAATTTTAGAAAGGAATTATAATGAAAAAGAAGATATTTATAGGAGCTATAATAATTTTATTAGCAATAATTGTGGTAAAATTTGTAAAAAAAGATGATAAAAGAATTAAAAATAATGTGTATGTAAAAGTTGATAGTATTGTAAAAAAAGATATAGAAGAAATAGTAAAAGCTAAAGGAAAAGTAGATGCAAAAGAGGTAAAAGAACTTTATTCTTCAATAGTTCAAAAAGTAAAAGAAGTAAAATATAAAATAGGAGATAGAGTAGAGAAAAATGATACATTAATATTATTTGATAATAATGAAAAAGAAAGACTTTTAAATGAAATAAAATTATTAAATCTAGATATAGAAAATGAAAAAATAAACCTAAAATTATTAAAAAAAGATATAAATAATATAGAAATTTTACAAAAAAAATATGAAATAGAAACAAAAGAAAAAAATTTAGAAAATTTAGAAATGAACTTAGAGCTTTTAGAAAAGCAAAAAAAAGCATTTAGTATAAAATACGATACTTTTATAAAAAATTTAAAAGAAAAAGAAGAGTTATTTAAAGACGGTGGTTTATCTAAAGATGAACTAACAGAGTTGAGAAATCAAAAAATTGATTTAGAAAATGAAATGGCAGCAAAAGATTATGAAATATATAATAAAAATCAAGAAATTGAAAATAGGAAATTGGAAATAGAATTATATAAAAAAATATATGACATAATAATAAAAAATTATAATACTGATTTAGAGAAGAGAGAAAATAATATAAAAATCACTGAAAATAATTTAAAAAAATATAACATTCAATTAAAAGAAAAAGAGAAAAATTTAGAAAAAATAAAAGGTAAATTAATAAGTCCATTTGATGGAGTTATATTATCTATTCGAGCAGAAAAAAATATGCTGACAGATACAGAAAAGCCATTAATAGTATTAGCTAATACTACTAATATGATAATAAAAACAGATGTTCCCACATATGATATAGGAAAAATAAAAATAGGAGACATGGTAAGAATAAAAACAGATATATTAGAAAATGGTTATTATAATGGAAAAATAACAAAAATATCAAATATAGCCGAACAAAAACAAGAACAAGGATATATAGAAACAGTAGTTGGAATAGAGATACTTGTAATAGATAAAGATACAAAATTGAAACCTGGTTATGATGTTGATATAGAAATAATTACAAATAAAAGTAAAAATACTTTAATTGTACCAAGTATAGATATAGTTTATGATAATAATAAAAAATATATTTATATAGTAGAAAATAATAAATTAAAAAAAGTAGAAATAAAAACAGGAATAGAAAATTTAAATGAAACAGAAATAATAGAAACAAAATTAGATGAAAATACTAAAATTGTAAAAAATCCATCATTAGATTTAAAAAATAATATGAAAGTAAATGTAATAGAAAACTAGGAGGAAAACGTGAATATAAAAGAAGGGATTTTCTCAGCTTTTAATACTTTGAGAAGTAATAAAATGCGTTCCTTTTTGACTATGCTTGGAATAATAATAGGAATATCCTCTGTAATAATGATATCAACTATTGGAAAAGGATTTCAAGAAGGAATTGTAAAAAATTTAAATGAAATTAGTAAAAATAATATAGATATTAGAATAGAACCTAATCCAGATGTTCAAATAAAAAGAAAAGATATGTTTACAGAAGAGGATATAGATTATTTGAAAACTATAAATGGAGTAGATTCAATATCACTTATAAAAGATGCGTATGTTCAAATAGATTTAGGTGAGGATAAAAAGTGGATTCAGATAAGTGGTGGAAATAGTGATATATTAAGAATATCTTCTATGAAATTATTATATGGAAGAAATATATTTGAAATAGATAATAGGTTAAAAAGAAAAGTGGTAATTATTGATGATCTATTAGCTAAAAAGAAATTTGGTAAAGTAGATGTCATAGGAGAAAAAATAGATTTTATAACAGACGGAAGAAAAGAAACATATATAATTATTGGAGTAATTGAAAATATAATGAAAAAACTTTCTGAAACAATAAGAGATGATATATTTATGGCAGTAATTCCTTATAGAACATTGAAAAAATATCATAATATTAGAGAAAGTGGATATATTTCAATAAGAGTAAAAGATATTAATGAAAAAGCTAGAGTAGGAAATGAAGCACTAAAACTATTAGAGAGAGTAAAGAAAAATAAAGGGATTTATAAAATAAGTAAAGAATTAAGTCAAGCTCTTGAAAGTTTTAATAAAATACTTTCTTTAGCAGCTTTATTTATTAGTGCAGTTGCTGCAATATCTCTATTTGTAGGAGGTATAGGAGTAATGAATATTATGCTAGTAAGTGTAACAGAGAGAACAAGAGAGATAGGAATAAGAAAAGCAATTGGTGCTAAAAATAAAGATATATTATTTCAATTTTTAGTAGAAGCTCTTATTTTAACAATAGTAGGCGGGATTTTAGGTTTATTAATAGGTTATTTTGGTGCACAATTAATTGGAAAGTTTATTAAAATCGTTCCAATACTTAGCTTAAATATATTTATAATAGCGATATCAGTTTCTTCAATTATAGGGATAGTATTTGGTGTAGTACCAGCAATAAAAGCTTCAAAACTTAATCCTATCGAAGCTTTACGTCATGAATAATAAAAACCTCTCTTTAGAGAGGTTTTTATTATTCATATTTATAATTCACCATAAAATCCAAAATAGATCTCTTTTTCATTATCATTATTTTTAGCCCATCCTATTTTAGGAGCTAATAATAAAGAGTTTGCCATACCTAATTCAGAGATTAATTCAAATCCATAACTATAATAAGAGTTATTATTTAATAATAAATTGTCAAAGAAAAGGTTAGCGTAAATATCACCAATAAAAATATTTGGATTCCATAAACCATTTCTTATTTTAAATATTTTAAATACATTATCTAAGCTATTAAAATAATTATTATTTTTATTGGTTTCTATATTGATTTTGCCATATCCTCTAAAATAATTAGTAATATTATAATTGTAATAATGATTTAAATATAACTTATTTGTAAAATATTTGTTTTTTATATTTAAATTAATAGTATTTTTATTTCCATAATTAGTAATATTAAAATAATTTTTTAAAGTTAGATCGTATTTATTTTTATTTAAACTAATAGTATCACCTAAAATATTTGAACTAAAGTCTGTAATATAGACAAGAGTTATATTATTAATAAAATTATTTAAATTTTTATATAGATTGTAATTTAGTGTAAATATTAAGCTATTATCATCATCTATTATTTTGCTAAGATAAATTTTAGTAGAATTGAAATAGTTATTTTCATAAATAGCTTTTATATAATCAAAAGAGTAGTTGCTTTTAAAATAAAATTTATTTATTCCGAGAGCATCTTGAGTACCAAGTTCTAAATTACCTAATGTATTATAATATGGTTTTAATAAATATTTTTTATTTTCTATATTAATATTTTTATTTTTTTTATAAATATTTATATTGTTCAAAACAGATATTTCTTTTTTATTTTCAAAATATTTTATTGTGTTTTTAGATTTATTATTATCAGGTATAAAATTTATTTTATTAATTATTTTACCATTATTTGTAAGAGCAATATAGTACAAAAAATCATCTAAAATTATTCCTTCAGCAGAATATAAATTATTGGATAATATTTCGATACTCTTATTTTTTAAATTATATCGATAACTATTAATTTTTGAATTCTTATTTGAAGTATAATAAAGGAAATTATTAAAAATTTTTATATTTGTTTCATGCCAAGGAGAGTTTATTATATCTATTAATTTATTATTTTTTATATCTAACATTGATATATTATAGCTTCCAAACTCTTTTTTATTAACTAAATAAAATTTGTTATTATAAATTAAAATTTCATCAATAAATCTATTTGTTGAAAATATTAATTTGTTATTAATATCAATTATTTCACTTCCATAACTTCCTTTTTTTTCTTTTGATAATAAAATTTTGTTATTATAAATTGTAAAATCTCTAAAGTTACCTTTGTATAATTTTTTTAATTTATTATTATTTAAATCATAACTAAATAATTGTTTATTATAGCCAATAGAATTATTTTCAAAATTTTTATAATTTTTTGATATTTCATTAGTTGAAAAATATATTTTATTATTATATATTTCCATTTGGGTAGTCGGAGCTGAATTTAATTTGATTAAAATATTTTCTTTTTTTGTTATAGTATCATATTCTATTAAAAAATACCTATTTTGATAGTCAAAAGGCTCATTCGATATTTTTTCTCTTTTAAAATAAAATATTTTCTTTTTATACGGATTTAAAGAAAAATAATTATCACTTTCTTTTGTATTAATTAGAATATTATTTTTATTTAATTTATATTTTTGTGCATTTTTATACTCATATAATTTCCATTCATTATATAAATCTTTAAAAGGTTTACCGAAGCTTTTTTTTGCACTATTATCAATTCCAAACATTGGAAAAAATATTCCAAAAGAAGTAGCAAAATAATTTTTACCTTGTTTATCGAAAAAAGAGGTTAAAGTTTTACTATCATATTTTTTTTCTAAGAAATCTAAAAATTTAGAACCATATAAATAATATTGACCACTAGGGAAACTATCATGATAATAATTCATTTCTAATAAATTTGGAAAATCATTGTAATTGACTTTAGCATTTATAAGAGCATCAAAATATCCAGTATTTAATCTTCCATCAAATCTATCTATTTTAGATTCATTTATTACAGCAATTCCTTCTATAATCCAATTAGGAACAAACATATTTGGTTTTATATAACTATTAAATTTATTTAATATTGTATAATTATTATCCATGTTATTAATTTGAGCTATGTGAGTAAATTCATGTACAGATACTAATCTTTCCCAATCATTCATATATCCAAATTCAGTTGTAGTAGAGGGCGTATTTGCATAGATAGTAATACTATTATCTAAACTGTTTGCATATCCGTTTGAATAAGTGCCTGCATCGTTAATAATTATTTTTATTTTTTCATTATTTTCTTTTCCTACAAAATTTATTGTGTTATTTCTATATTTCTCTAAAAAATAAGCAACTTTTATAGCTTTGTATTCATAATCCTTAGGATAAAAAATTTCAAAATTATTTGTAGAAAATACTTTATAATCATCTAGTTTATTTGTAAAAGTCAAAATAGAAATTATTAAAAATAAAAATAAAATAGTTAGTTTTTTCATAATTCACCTCTTTAAATAAATATAATAAATTATAACATTATTATTTTATTTATTAAAGATAAATAATATGATAAAAATATTTTTAGGGAATGTTGTATAATTAATTGCATAAAAAACTTTACAAAAAAATATTTTTCTGCTATACTATCTACAATTTGAGTTCAAGTATGGAGGTGGTATTTATGAAAAAATTTATAAAATTTAAAAATAAAATTAATATATTACCACTGAAAATAAAAAAAAGTTTTTTTAAAAAGAAATTTATGAAATATAAAGTTTTTAAAAAATTTAATTTTTTAAAACAATATATTTTTGATATTAATATATTGTTTTTGATAAAGTTTTTGTTATTAAATAATTTAAATATAAATATAGGAGTAGTATCTACTAATTAATTTTAGTAGTTACTGCTCTTTTTTTATGTAAGGGGGAAAAAATGAAAGCAAAATTAATTCTTGAAACAGGAGAAGTATTTCAAGGGAAGGCATTTGGTTATATTTCAGAAACAGTAGGTGAATTAGTATTTAATACATCTATGACAGGATATCAAGAACTTTTAACAGATCCATCATATTATGGACAAATAGTTATTACAACTTATCCATTAATAGGTAATTATGGGATAAATCTTGAAGATATGCAATCAAAAGGAATAAAAGTAAAAGGGTTTGTTATTAAAGAAGAAGCAAAATTACCAAATAATTTTAGATGTGAATTAAGTATAGGAGCTTTTTTAAAACAAAATAAGATAATGGGAATTAAAGGACTAGATACAAGGTATCTTACAAAACTTATAAGAGATAAAGGAACTATGAAAGCAATAATTACAACAAAAGAACTTACTCAAAAAGAATTAAAAGAAAAATTTGATAATTTTACTAATGAAGAAGCTGTAAAAAATGTTACGTGTAAAGAAAAATATAGAATTTCAGGAATAGGTAAAAAAGTAGGAATATTAGATTTTGGGATAAAAGAAAATATAATAGAATCATTTAAAAAAAGAGAGTGCGATATAACGGTATTTCCTGCATATACTAAATCAGAAGAGATATTAAATAGTGATATAGAAGCTATATTTTTATCAAATGGACCAGGAGATCCAAAAGATATTCCAGAAATAATAGAAAACATAAAAAAATTAGCAGGTAAAAAACCAATTTGGGGAATATGCCTTGGACATCAATTATTATCACTTGCACTTGGAGGAAATACAGTAAAATTAAAATTTGGGCATAGAGGCGGAAATCATCCTGTAAGGGATTTGGAGAAAAATAAAATTTATATAACCTCACAAAATCATGGATATGTAGTAGATAAACTTCCCAAAGGAGCTACACTTACGCATATAAATTTAAATGATAATAGTGTAGAAGGAATGAAAATAGAGAATTTAAATATTAGAAGTGTACAATTTCACCCAGAAGCAGCACCAGGGCCTGAAGAAACAGCTTATATTTTCGATGATTTTTTAAAAATGTTAGATTAAAGAAAAATTTATTAAAAATTATTAAATCAAAAGTAATATAGAGGGGGAATAAAAATTGTTAAATAAATCTATAAAAAAAACACTTGTAATAGGTTCTGGACCAATAGTAATTGGACAAGCAGCAGAATTTGATTATTCAGGAACGCAAGCATGTAATGCTTTAAAAGAAGAAGGAATAGAAGTAATACTTGTAAATAGTAATCCAGCTACAATAATGACAGATAAAACAACAGCAGATAAAGTATATATAGAGCCAATAACAGTAGAGTTTATAGAAAAAATTATCGAGAAAGAGAGACCAGATAGTATTTTAGCTGGTATGGGCGGACAAACTGGATTAAATATAGCAGTAGAACTTTATGATAAAGGAATTTTAGATAAGTATAATGTAAAAGTAATAGGAACTTCTATCAAATCAATTAAAAGAGGAGAAGATAGAGATCTATTTAAACAAGCTATGGAAAAAATTGGAGAACCAATAATACAAAGTAAAATAGTAGAATCGCTTGAAGAAGGGGAAAAATTCGCAGCAGAGATAGGATATCCTGTAGTTGTAAGACCAGCATATACACTTGGAGGAAGTGGTGGAGGAATAGCAGATAATCCAGAAGAATTAAAAAATATTTTGTTAAAAGGATTAAAGTTAAGTAGAGTAGGTCAAGTACTTGTAGAAAAGTCAATTTTGGGATGGAAAGAGATAGAATATGAAGTGATGAGAGATGGAAATGGGAACTGTATAACAGTATGCAATATGGAAAATATTGATCCAGTTGGAATACATACAGGAGATAGTATAGTAGTAGCACCTTCTCAAACACTTAGTGATAAAGAATATCAAATGCTTAGAACTTCGGCTATAAAAATAATAAATGAAATAGGAGTAATTGGAGGGTGTAATGTTCAATTTGCATTAAATCCAGATTCATTTGAATATGCAATAATAGAGATTAATCCTAGGGTTAGTAGATCATCAGCATTAGCATCTAAGGCAACTGGATATCCTATAGCAAAAGTTGGAGCAAAATTAGCCCTCGGTTATACATTAGATGAAATAAAAAATGATGTAACAGGAAAAACATATGCGTGTTTTGAACCAGCACTTGACTATGTAGTAGTAAAAATTCCAAAATGGCCATTTGATAAATTTAAAGAAGCAAATAAAATACTTGGAACTAAAATGATGGCAACTGGAGAAATAATGGCAATTTCAAGTAATTTTGAAAGTGCATTTTTAAAAGGAATACGTTCATTGGAAATAGGACAACATAATTTAGTACATAAATTAGCATCTAAAAGAAGTATAGAAGAGTTGAAAAAAAGAATACAAAAACCGGATGATGAAAGAATATTTGACCTTGTAGAGCTTTTAAGAAGAGGATATTTTAAAAGAAATTTAGCAAAACTTACAGGAATAGATATTTTTTTTATAGAAAAATTTGAATGGATAGTAAAGCTTGAAGAGCATTTAAAAGCATTAAATTTAGAAAATCTAACTCCTGAGTTATTAAAAGATTTAAAAAGAAAAGGATTTTCTGATAAAGGTATAGCTGAATTAATGGGAATAGATGAACTTGACATATATAATAAAAGAATAGAATATAAAATAAAACCTACTTATAAAATGGTTGATACTTGTGCGGCAGAATTTGAAGCAATATCACCGTATTATTATTCTACTTATGATGAATTTGATGAAGTAGAAATCACAGATAAGAAAAGTGTGGCAGTAATAGGAAGTGGACCTATAAGAATAGGACAAGGAATAGAATTTGATTATTGTACTGTACATTCAATAAAAGCATTACAAAAATTAGGTTATGAAACAATTATAATAAATAATAATCCTGAAACTGTAAGTACAGATTTTAGTATAGCAGATAAACTTTATTTTGAACCACTTGTATCAGAGGATGTCTTAAATATAATAGAAAAAGAAAAACCTATTGGTGTAATATTACAATTTGGTGGGCAAACAGCAATAAAACTTGCTAAAATATTAGATGAAAAAGGAATTAAAATATTAGGAACCTCTTATGACAAAATAGATGAAGCAGAAGATAGAGAAAGATTTGAAGATTTGATGGAAAGGCTTAGTATAAATAGACCAAAAGGAAAAGCTATATGGTCTGTAAAAGATGGAATTAAAACAGCTAAAATATTAGAATATCCAGTACTTGTAAGACCATCATATGTACTTGGTGGACAAGGTATGGAAATATGCTATGATAAAGTAAACTTAATAAAATATTTAGAAAATTCATTTGATAGAGATCCTGAAAATCCAATATTAATAGATAAGTATTTAAATGGAATTGAGCTTGAAGTAGATGCAATATGTGATGGTGAAGAGATTCTTATTCCAGGAATAATGCAACATTTAGAAAGAGCAGGGATACATTCTGGTGATAGTATAACAATATATCCAACCCAAGATATATCAAAAGAAATAGAAGAAAAAATACTTGATTATACAAAAAAAATAGCAAAAGAGTTAAACGTAATTGGAATGATAAATATACAATTTATAGAGTTTAAAGGAGAATTATATATAATAGAAGTTAATCCTCGTTCAAGTAGAACAGTACCATATATAAGTAAAATAACAGGTGTACCAATGATAGAGATTGCGACAAATTGTATATTTGGTAAAAAATTAAAAGAGTTACCTTATGGCACTGGAATATACAAAAGAGCAGATTTAGTAGCAGTAAAAGTACCAGTATTTTCTACAGAGAAGTTATCAAATGTAGAGGTAAGTTTAGGACCTGAGATGAAATCTACAGGAGAAGTACTTGGAGTGGCAAAAACAGTAGAAGAGGCAATATATAAAGGACTTATAGCGTCTAATAAAGATTATACTAAAATTGGAAAAAATGTACTTGTAACAGTAAAAGATAGCGACAAACAAGAATTAATAGATATAGCAAAAAGACTTATAAAATTAAAATTTAATTTAATAGCAACAGAAGGAACTCACAATTTTTTAAAAGAAAATGGAATAGAAAGTGAAATAATAAATAAAATTACTGAGGGATATCCAAATATTTTAGATAAATTAAAAAATAGAGAGATAGATTTAGTAATAAATACTCCAACAAAAGCAAATAATGTACAAAGTGATGGATTTAAAATAAGAAGAACAGCAATTGAATATGGAATAGAGATAATTACATCATTGGATACATTAAATGCAGTAATAAACATATTAGAAAATAAAATACATAAAAATGTTCAAGAGGTATTTGATATAAATGAAATATAGTATTTCAAATAATTATTACTAAATAAAAATATAGAGAATATAGGGGGTAAAATGTATAAATCAAGGAAAGATATAATATCACTTAATGATTTAACAAAAGAAGAGATAGAGCATATTTTAGATACAGCAGAATATATAGAAAATAATCCAAATAATGAACTTTTAAAAGGATATATAGTATCAACTCTTTTTTTTGAACCATCAACTCGTACGAGATTATCATTTTGGTCAGCAGCTCAAAGGCTTGGAGCACAAGTATTAGGATTTGATTCACCTGCAGGAACGTCAAAATCTAAAGGCGAATCATTAGCAGATACAATAAGAATGGCTGAAGCATATTCAGATATTATAATAATTAGGCATCCAAATGATGGATCTGCAAAACTAGCAAGTGAAATTTCAAAAATACCTATAATAAATGCTGGTGATGGAGCAAATCAACACCCAACTCAAACATTACTTGATTTATACACAATAAAAAAAGAACGTGGGAATTTAGATAATATAAAAATAGCATTTGTAGGAGATTTGAAATACGGAAGAACAGTACATTCATTAGCTAGAGCTCTTTCACATTTTAATACTACATTTTATTTTGTAGCTCCTGATAATCTTCAAATGCCAAAATATATTTTAAAAGAGTTGGAAAAATTAAATATAAAATATGAATCAATGAATAACTATAATGAAATTTTATCTAAAATTGACTTTTTTTATATGACAAGAATTCAAAGAGAGAGATTTCCTGATGATGAAGAATATCAAAAAGTAAAAGGAATATATATAATAAATAAAGAAATTATAGAAAAGGCAAATAATAAAAATCTAAGAATATTACATCCTCTTCCTAGAGTAGATGAAATTGATATAGATCTTGATAATACAATTTATGCGAAATATTTTGAACAAGCAAAAAATGGAGTACCAGTAAGGCAAGCACTACTTGCATTATCATTAAATAAATTGGATAAATTGGGGGATTAAAATGGAATTACAAATAACAGCTATAGAAAATGGAACGGTAATAGATCATATTCCATCAGAAAAAACATTAAAAATAATGGAAATATTAAGTTTGTCAGAATATGACGATACTATAACATTAGCATTTAATCTACCAAGTAAATCTTTAAAAAAAAAGGGACTTATAAAAATAGCTAATAAATATTTAACTGAAAAAGAAATAGAAAAAATAACACTTATTGCACATAATATTACAGTGAATATTATAGAGAATTTTAAAGTAAAAGAAAAATTAATACCAAGTTTACCAAAAACAATAGAAGATATATTAGTGTGTACAAATCCAAAATGTATAACTAATAATGAAAATGTAAAATCAAAATTTTATATAGATGAAAAAGAGAATACAGCAAGATGTAATTACTGTGAAAGAGAAAAAGAAATAGAAAAATTATCAATAAAATAAGGGGGAATAATGGCAGCTTTTTTAGAAGATGTAAAAATAATTGAAAATATTTGTTTAGGAAGTAGATACTATTTATTAAAAGTAAAAAGTGAAAAAATAATAAAAGAGATTAAAGCTGGGCAATTTTGTATGATAAAACCTTTAGATAATGCACTTATACTTAGAAGACCTATTAGTATTCATAATATTGATAAAGAAAATGGAGTTTTAGAATTTTATTATGAAACAGTAGGGAAAGGAACTAAAGAATTGTCTACTCTTAAAGCTGGAGATATAATAAATATACAGGGACCATTGGGGGAAGGATTTTCTATAAATATAAAAGATAAAAAAATAGCTATAATAGGTGGTGGAATGGGAATAGCACCATTAAAAGAGCTAATAAAACAGGTAAATAAAGAAAATAAAGTTGTTTTTATAGCTGGCGGAAGAGATAAATATGCTTTTGAAATATTAAAAAATATTAATTTTAAAAATACAATAGTAGTAAGTGATGATGGAAGTATAGGTGAAAAGAAAAATACAGTAGAAAAATTAAAAGAGATTTTAGAAAAAGAAAATATTAATATGATATTTACTTGTGGGCCACATATAATGATGGAAAAAGTAGCGGAAGTAGCTCATAAAAATAATATTTATTGTGAAGTGTCATTAGAAGAAAGAATGGGATGTGGAACAGGAGCATGTATGGGGTGTTCTATAGAAACAACAAAAGGAATGAAAAAAGTATGTAAAGATGGGCCTGTATTTAATAGTAAAGAGGTGATAAAATAATGAATAAATTAAAGACAAATTTTTGTGGGATAGACATGAAAAATCCTATAATGACTGCTTCAGGTACATTTGGATGGGGAAAAGAATATAGTGATTATTTTGATCCAAATGTATTAGGAGCAATAGTTTTAAAAGGACTTACTTTAGAGCCTCGAAAAGGGAATCCAGGAACTAGAATAGCTGAAACCCCATCTGGTATGTTAAATTCGATTGGTCTTGAAAATCCGGGATTTGAACATTTTAAAAATATAACAATGAAAGAATTGGAAGAAGATATTTCTACTAATTTAATAGTAAATTTAAATGGGAAAACAATAGAAGAATATGTAGAACTTACTGAAAAAATAGATAAGATAGATAGGATTGCTGGTATAGAATTAAATATTTCTTGTCCAAATGTAAAAGACGGTGGAATGGCATTTGGTGCAAATCCTAAAATTGCTGCCGAAGTAACTAGAAAAGTAAGAGAGGTAACTAAAAAACCGCTAATAGTAAAATTATCTCCAAATGTAACAGATATATCTTATATTGCAAAACTTGTAGAAGATAATGGTGCTGATGCAATAGCTATAATAAATACATTACTTGGAATGGCAATAGACATAGAGAAGAAAAAACCTGTACTTGGAAATATATTTGGCGGCTTTTCAGGGCCTGCAGTAAAACCAGTAGCTCTTAGAATAGTATATCAAGTATATAAAGCTGTAAATATCCCAATATTAGGAATGGGTGGAATTAGTTCTACCAAAGATGCAATAGAATTTATGATGGCAGGAGCTTCTGCTGTATCGTTGGGAACTAGTATTTTTACAAATCCATTATTACCAGTAGAAGTTATTGAAGGGCTTAATAAATATTGTAAAGAAGAAAAACTAAAGAATATATCTGATATAGTAGGAATATTGCATAAATAGCAAAATTATAAAGAAAAATAAAATAGGGGGAAGATAGTGAATTATAAAGAAAAATTAATTGTAGCACTTGATTATGATAATTTAGAATCGGCTAAAAAAACAATAGATGAATTAAAAGATGAAGTGGAAATATTTAAAGTAGGACTTGAATTATTTTTAAATTCTTATGGAAAGGCAGTAGATTATATACATAGTTTAGAGAAAAAAGTTTTTTTAGATTTAAAATTTCATGATATTCCAAATACTACTTTTGCTGCAAGTAAATTTGCAATAGAAAAAGATGTATTTATGTTTAATATTCATGCTAGTGTTGGCAGTGAAACAATGAAAAAAGTAGCAGAACTTACAAAAAATAAAAGTCAACTAGCTATAGCTGTGACAGTACTTACAAGTCTTACAGATAGTAACCTTAATGAGATGTTTTCAACTACTAAAACTACTAAAGAAATAGTAAGTCAATTAGCAGATTTAGCCTATAAAAGTGGATTAAATGGAATAGTTTGTTCGCCGCTTGAAGCAAAATCAGTTAAAGAAAAATATGGAAAAAATTTTAAAACAATATGTCCAGGAGTAAGACCAAAGTGGGCAGCTAAAAATGATCAAAAAAGAGTAATGACACCATATGAGGCAATAAAAAATAATTGTGATTATATAGTAGTAGGTAGACCTATAACAAAATCTGACAATCCTAAAGAAGCTGCAAAGCTTGTACTTGATGAAATAAAACAAGCTATAATTTAAATAAGAATTTTTTATATGCTAAGAAGTAGAGCAATAATTAAAATACTATGAAAATGGATTTAGATAAATTAATTATAATTTCAATTAAAAATAAAAGGGGTTGAAAAATGCTTCTAATAAAAAATGCAAAATTAATAGGATATAATAATCTAATGGATATTCTTATTAATAATGAAAAAATAATTAAAATTGATGAGAATATATATGGGGAAAACACAAAAATAATAGATGCAAAAGGAAATTATACTTTACCAGGAATGATAGATGTACATACTCATATGAGAGAACCAGGATTTACGCAGAAAGAAGATTTTTTAACAGGAAGTAAAGCATGTGCAAAGGGAGGAATAACTACATTTATTGATATGCCAAATACAAATCCAGCTACAATTGATATTGAGAGCCTTTATTTAAAAAGAGAACTTGCAAAAAAATCAATAGTAAATTATGGATTTCATTTTGGTGGCAGTTATAATGATAATTCAAATGAAATAAAAAAAGCTAAAAATATATGTTCCACTAAAATATTTATGAATGTATCAACAGGAAAAATGCTTATAGAAGATGATGAAATTCTTGATAATATATTTAAAACAAGTAAAAAGATATCAGTACATGCAGAAGGTGAAATGGTGGAAAAGGCTATTAAGCTTGCAATAAAACATGATAAACCATTATATTTATGTCATATTTCTACTAAAGAAGAGCTGAAAATCATAAAAAAATATAAAAAAGAATATAAAAATATTTATTGTGAAGTAACTCCACATCACTTATTTTTAACAAAAAAGAATAAAACTTATATAAATATAATGAAACCTGAATTAAAAACAGATGAAGATGTAAAAGCATTATGGGAAGCAATAGAAGAAGGGGTAATTGATACAATAGGAACAGACCATGCACCGCATTTATTAAAAGAAAAAGAAGAAAAAATTACTTTTGGAATTCCTGGAGTAGAAACATCATTAGCTCTTTTAATTACAGCATATAAAAACAATAAAATTTCACTTGAAAAAATAATAAAAATGTATTCTGAAAACCCAGCAAAAATATTTGATATAAAATGTAGAGGGAGATTAGAAGAAGGATATTTTGCAGATATAATAATAGTAGATATAAAAAATAAATATACACTAAAGAATGAAAATATAGTATCAAAATGTGGTTATACATCATTTAATGGATGGGATGTATATGGGAAAGTAATTACTACTATAGTAAATGGAAGAAAAATCTTTGAAAATGATGAATTTTATGATAACAGAGGAAGGGAAGTAGATATTAATGAATAAAAATATAGCAAGACATTTATTAGAAAAAGAAGCGGTAAGACTTAATGTAAAAGAACCATTTATATTTGTATCAGGAATAAAAAGTCCTATATACTGTGATAATAGAAAAATGATAGCTTTTCCAAAAGAAAGAGGAGAAATAGTAAATACATTTATAGATTTATTAAAAGATAAAGAGTATGATGTGATAGCGGGGACTGCAACAGCAGGAATTCCTTGGGCCTCATTTATAGCAGATAGAATAAATAAACCTATGGCATATATCAGAAGTAAGAAAAAAGCTCATGGTGCAGGAAAACAGATAGAGGGGGCAGAAGTCAAAGGTAAAAAAGTAATAGTAATAGAAGATCTTATTTCAACAGGAGGAAGTTGTATAACAGCTGTAGAAGCCTGTAAAGGTGAAGGTGCAAGTGAAGTAGAAGTAGCAGCTATATTTTCATATGAATTTAAAAAAGCATTTGATAATTTTAAAAGAATAAATACAAATTTTGAAACAATAACTAATTTTTCAACTCTTTTAGAAGTAGCAAAAGAGGATAAATTTATAACAGAAGAAGAATTAAATATAGCAAAAACATGGAATATAGATCCAGAAAACTGGGGAAAATAACTTAAAAGCTGTCAAAGTTTGGCAGCTTTTAGAGTTTTGTTACTTTATTATATATAATATCAGGAATAAAGTTTTCTTTTAAAGAATCAATTTTTATTTGGTTTGATTTAGTTATTTTAAATTGAGCAACATTCTTTTTTAATTTATCAGAAGCGTGAAGTAATTTTTTAGAAGAATGAATATTTTTTTTGATAACTGTTTCCATAATTTTTAATTCTTCTTTAGAAATTTTTTCTATATCAATACTATTATTACTAATAGTATTGATAAGTTCAATTATTTTACTTATAGCAAGATTTTGTTCATAAGTTTTATTGTGGATTATTTGTACTGAATTATTAGTTAAATTTATTTTTTCAATAATTTCATTTAATATTTTTTCTGATTTTTTCGATGTTTTACTACTATTTTCTATTTTAATATGTCCTTCTTTTGCTATTTTGACGGTATTATCTATTTTTGATTGTATATTTTTAATTAAAAAATCAACATTGTTTGTAGATTCTTTTGAAAGAGCAGCTAATTTTTTTATTTCATTAGCAACTACTGCAAACCCTTTTCCTGCTTCTCCTGCTCTCGCTGCTTCTATTGCTGCATTTAATGCAAGTAAATTTGTTTGTTCTGATATATGTGATATTAGTACTGTTATTTTTGCTATTTCTTTAGATTCGTTGCTAAGAGAAAAAATCTCTTTTTCCATGTCATTTACAATTAATTCTATTTCTTGTATATTATTTAAACTTTCAGTTAATATTTTACTTCCTTTAGTTGCACTATTAGCAGCTTCAGAAGATATTTTTAGACTTGAATTGGATTGATTAGTTATATCTGTAATAATATTTGAAATGTTTGTAATTTCTCCATGTATATTTTTTACGGATATAGATTGATTTTCTATATTATTTATAATATTTTTCATTTTATACTTTAAACTATTACTTTTATGTTCTATATTTTCTGATAATAAAAGAAACATATCTTCTTTTAAATGTTTAGATATTTTATGAACTTTTTTACTTTCTTGTTTTGTAGAAATAACTATGTTTTCTATTTTTTCAATAAAAATATTAAAATATTTTGCTAGTTCTCCTATTTCATCTTTTGAAGTAATAATTAATCGTTTACTAAGGTCGCCATTTCCTAAAGAAATTTCTTTCATCATATTTTTTACATTTATTATATTATTAGAAACTTTATTTATTATCAAATATATTATACTGGATAAAATTAAAGATAAAAATAATGTAAATAAAATTATATTTATACGTAAATTATTTAGTTTATTATAAAAGCTACTACTTGGAATAGTAGAGATGAAATAAAAACTATAATCTGATGCTTGAATAGTATCATAATTTTCTATTTTATTTCCAAAAGCATATTTAGAAACATTATTAAATTTGTATTTTACATATTTTTTTCGATCTATTATCTTATTAATTGCATCAACAATATTTTGAGTTATATTATAATTTCTATTATTAGAAACTTTTCTTAAATTTACTCCAATCATATCATTGTTTGGGTGAATTAAAATTTTACCATATTGATCGATTATATAATTATAACCATCATTACTTAAGATAATAGAATTAACAATATTATTTAATTTTTTTATATTTAAAGCTATTCCAATAACACCTTCTAATTTATTTTGGTAAAAATAAGGTGATGTAAGAATAAGAGTTTTATTATCATCATCATTATAAGTATCATAAGAAAACATTTGCCCCTTTATTACTTCTAAAAAAAATTTTTCTTTTGAAAAATTATATTTTTTTGATTTAGTAGACAAAGCGATACCAGTTTTATCAGCAATAAAGAAATAGTCTATTTTTTTATCGTGTTTTGACAATGCATCTAATTTTAAAAGTAAATTTTTTTTATCTATATTTTGAAGAAGAATAGAAATATTTTTAATTGTATTTATTTTAGTATTTAATAATTCTCTTAAATTATTTGAACTTAGTTCTGTTTTAGTAATAGCTTTTTCGTACATACTATTTTCAACAGCATTTAAACTATAAATATTAATAATTAAAAGTATTAAAAGAATTATAGGGATGATACTAATAGTTATTTTAGTTTTAATGCTATCTTTAGAAAAATTGATATTATTTAATTTAAATTTTCTAAATAAATTATATATTTTTTTTACATATTGTATAAAAAAAAATTTTCTTTTTTTCATTTTTCACCTCGAAATAAATTTTTTATTAATAATTTTTATTGATAATAAATAATATCATAAGAACGTAAAAATTATATTTTAAAAATGTAAAATAAGAGTAAAAAAAATAATACTTGATTTTTTATAAAAATTATCTTAATATATTGATACAAAAATATTCAAAAAAATAATTTTTAAAATTTATACGAATAGAGTATAATAGTATTTGTAGTACGGTAGAATAGTAGAATTTAGGAGGAAGTTTTATGACAAAAGAAAAAATTGTAAATATTCATAAGAAAGGTAGCTGGCTTACAGTAAGAGATGATGTAAAAGTACTTGATTGTACAATAAGAGATGGGGGGTTAATAAATAACTATCATTTTAGTGATGAATTTGTAAAGAAAGTATATGAAACATGTGTAAAAGTAGGAGTAGATTATTTTGAAATAGGGAAAAT
>NZ_SOBG01000009.1 GCF_004365575.1 Hypnocyclicus thermotrophus | reverse complement strand
GATTTGGTCAAAGTGGAAAGGGAGCCGAACTATTAGAAAAATATGGATTAACAAAAGAAGGAATAATTAAAAAAGTTAAAGAAAATTTATAAAAATATTTATTAGATAAAAATACAAATAATAAAAAGCTTGCTGAAAAAAATCTCTTCAGCAAGCTTTAAATAAATTTAATAAAAGAATAGAAACGATATTATAAACACAGAAAAATATTTCAATAGATAAGCATAAACATATTATTTATAACAAAAAGTTTTTTTGAAAAACTGAAAAAATTTAAATAATAATCTTAAATTCAATAATTTTTATTTATTAAAGAAACAAGAAAAAATAATGATAAATATGCTAAACTCGTCATAAAAAAATTAATAAATTCTTAAATTAATTTTTTCTTTTTATTTCACTTTAAAATATCTATTGACTTTTTGTAAATTATATAGTATTATACTTATTGAACGCGTGTTTATGAGGTGGTGTTTATGAACAGTAAAAAAATTGCAAAACTAGCAGGTGTATCTAGAAGTACTGTTTCAAGAGTTATAAATAATTATTCCAATGTTACAGAAGAAACAAGAAAAAAAGTACAAGCAATTATTGATAAATATGGATATACTCCTGATGCGGCTGGTAGGAGTCTTGCAGGAAAAAAAAACAAGGTTATTGGTTTATTCATAGTTGATCACTATTTAAAAAAAGATAGATATGTTATACATGATTCACCCTATCTATCAGAGTTTATTAGTTATGCTACCGATATAGCAGATGATCAAGACTATCATATTTTAGTCTCTGTTGTTACTCAAAGAGAAAAATATGAAAAAATAAGAACTTTAATTAATTCTAAAATGATTAGTGGAGCTATATTTGTAGGTGGTGGCGCTAAAAAAGATGAATTAGAAAAAATTATTAATCTTGGACATAAAATAGTTTTAATTGATGAACCTTTAGAAAAAAAATATGAAAATGTTCTTCATTTACTTTCTGAAAATTTTGAAGGTGGATATATGGCTACTGAAGAACTTATTAAAAATGGTCACAAAAAAATAGCTCATATTACAGGAGAACTTGAAAAATTTGATGCTTTAGAACGTTTAAGAGGGTATAAAAAAGCTTTAGAAGATAACAATATTAAATTAAAAAATAAATACATCGCATATGGTGATTTTACTATGGAATCTGGTTATTTAGCTATAGAAGAACTTTACGAACAAAACAAAAATGATATGCCTACCGCAATATTTGTTGCAAATGATTTTATGGCTATAAAAGTTATTGAATTTTTAGAAAATAAAGGGTTTAGAATTCCTGAAGACATCTCTATAATTGGATTTGACAATAGTAATTTTACACATTTTTTAGCAGGCGGACTTACTACAATTTCAAGGTCTATAGAACAATTAGTAAATCAGTCCATTACGAATTTAATAAATTTTTTAGAAAAAGATGAAAAAAAATTTGCAATTGATAAAAAAGTTAAAGTAAAATTAATTAAACGTAATACAGTAAAAAGTATTACAGATTAATTTCTGTAATACTTTTTTAAACATATATAAACACGTGTTTATATATGTTTAAAAAAGCTTTTGTTTATAAACGCATTTTCATGCGTTTATTATATATAGAATTATATATCTAAGGAGGAAAATATGAAAAAAATATTTAGAGTTGGAATTGTTGGTTTATTATTATTATTTACATTTGTTTCAGCATTCGCAAAACAAAAAGTTATTAAAGTTTGGGCTTTTAGTGATGAATTAAAAACTTATGCAAAAGACTTTGAAGCTGCTCATCCTGATATTAAAGTAGAATTTACTATTATACCAAATGAAGAATACCCTACAAAATTAAGACCTGTTTTAAGAACTGGTAAAGGTGCACCTGATATATTTCTTGGTGAAGCTGCTTACGTAAGAAAATGGGTAGAACTTGGAATGTGGGAAGATTTAAGTAAAAAATTTAAAAAAGATATTATTCAATATGAAAATCAAACTCCTGAATATGTTGCAAAACTTGGTTCAGATAATAAAGGTCATATAAGAGCAGTATCATGGCAAGCAACACCTGGTGGATTTTTCTATAGAAGAGCTTTAGCTAAACAATATTTTGGTACAGATGATCCTGCTAAAATAGAAGAAATGATTTCTACTCCAGAAAAATTTATTGCTTTTGGAGAAAAATTAAGAGATGCTTCTAATGGAAAAGTAAAATTACTTGCTGGATATGGAGAATATGAAAACATAGCCAAAGGAAGAAGAACTCAAGGTTGGGTAAATTCTAATAAAGAATTAGTTATTGATCCTGCATTAATAAAATACATGGATACTGCAAAAGCATTAAGAGATAAAAATATAACTGCTAAAACTTCTCAATGGACTCCTGCTTGGTTTGCTGGATTTAGTAATGGAGAAATATTTGGATATGTATTACCTACTTGGGGATTACACTATGTAATAAAACCTAATGCTGGAGATACTGCTGGAGATTGGGCTATTGTTAGAGGTCCTGCACCATATTATTGGGGAGGAACTTGGTTAGGAATTTATAAAAAATCTAAAGTTAAAAAAGAAGCTTGGGAATTTATAAAAATGCTTTGTATAGATGAAGATTATCAATATCAATATGCTAAAAAAGTTGGAGATTTTATGTCTAATACAAAAGTTGATGAAAAATTAGCTGCTGAAGCTGGTGATCCATTCTTAGCTGGACAAAATCATTATGAATTTTTCTTAAGAGAAGCTAAATTTATAAAAGGTGGATTAGAAACTTCTTATGACTTAGATTTAAATAGCTTATTTGGAAATGCTGTATTAAATTATGTAAATGGTGATATGACTAAAGATGAAGCAATAGCTGACTTTAAAAAACAAGTTAAAAATGCATTCCCTAGATTAATAGTAAAATAAATTTAAAAACCTTAATACTAAGTAGGAGCAAAAGCTCCTACTTAGAAAATATATATTAATTAAATCATTTATTTGATATATATTTTCTAAATTTTATAAAAAGGAAGGTAACAATTATGAAAGGATTTTTTAAAAACAAAGAAAATTATGGTTATCTATTTATTCTACCATTTTTTATCACTTTTTTAATATTCTCACTTTTTCCTATACTATATACTTTTTTCTTAAGTTTTAACTATTATGATGGATTAAGTGATATGGAATTTGCAGGACTCGCACATTATAAAAGGTTAATTACAGATCCTTTTTTCTGGACTTCTCTCTACAATACTTGTAAAATTTGGTTCTGGAATATTATTCCTCAAATTGGTGTAGCCTTATTTCTTGCTGGATTATTTACATTAAATAAAGTAAAAGGTGAAGGTTTTTTTAAAGCAGTATTTTATTTTCCAAATTTAGTTACTGCTGCTTCAATAGCTTTATTATTTAATGTTTTATTAGATTGGCAACATGGACCTATAAATCAAATCTTAATAGCTTTACATTTTATAAAAGATCCTATTAATTTTTTAAATATTCCTAGTTATGCACAAAATACCGTATCACTTATACAATGGTGGATGTGGTTTGGTCAAACTACAATTATTTTACTTGCTGGTATGTCTGCTATTCCTGAAACATATTATGAAGCTGCCAGAGTTGATGGTGCTACAAAAATGCAAATATTTTTCAAAATAACATTACCATTACTTAAACCGACTATGCTTTATGTATCTGTTACATCATTAATTGGTGGTATGCAATTATTTGATGTTCCCGCTGTACTTACAGATGGTATAGGTGCTCCACAAAATTCATTGATGACTATGATTATTTTCTTATATAATCAAGCATTTAGATATGAAAACTTCGGTTATGCATCGGCTGTTGCTTATGGTATATTTGCAATAATTAGCGTTCTTTCGTTTATTATATTTAAATATATGAAAAACGATAAATAAATAAAAGGTGGTTTAATTATGAAAAAAAATAAAGAATTACGAACAAAAATATATGTTTATGGAGTATTAGTATTTTTAACTGTTTTATCATTTATTCCTTTTTATATAATGATAGTAAACTCTACAAGATCAAATGTTGAAATTACTAGAGGTCTTAGCTTACTACCTGGTAAAGCCCTTGTAAAAAACTATAATATTTTATTGGATAAAATAGATATTTGGAGAGGTTTTAAAAATAGTTTAACTATTGCAGTACCATTTACTATACTTAGTGCTTACTTTGGGTCTCTTACTGCATATGGCTTTGCAGTTTATAACTTCAAATACAAAAACTTTTTATTTGGATTTATACTCGCTACTATGATGATACCACAGCAATTAGGACTTATTGGTTATTTTGAACTTAATAATAAATTAGGCTTATTAGATACATATTTCCCTTTAATAATTCCAGCTCTTACTAATACAATGACTATATTTTTCTTAAAACAATATGTAGAGCAATCATTACCTAAATCACTTGTAGAAGCTGCTAGAATTGATGGTGCTGGCGAATTTATGATATTTAACAAAATTTCATTGCCTATTATGATGCCTGCAATAGCTACAATGAGTATATTTAACTTTGTCGGAGCATGGAATAATTATATTTCACCATTAGTTTTATTATTTACTAGAGAGAAATATCCATTACCTGTTCTTATATCAATAGTTAGAGGTAGTGCTTATCGTACAAATTATGGAGCAATGTATTTAGCAATCGCTATATCAGTAGTACCTATATTAATTGCATTTTCAGTACTTTCAAAATATATAATAAACGGATTAACTATAGGAGCTGTAAAAGAATAATTAAAAAAAAGGGGATAATATTTCCCTTTTTTTAAATATTAATTTAAATAGGAGGTACATATATGAATTTCCAAAAAAATTTTTTATGGGGTAGTGCTTCAGCAGCCTATCAAATAGAAGGTGCTGCTAACATTGATGGAAAAGGTCCATCTATTTGGGATATTTATTCAAATATTCCTGGTAATACATTTAAAAATACAACTGGTGAAGTTGCCATAGATTTTTATCATAAATATGAAGAAGATATTAGTTTAATGAAAGAAATGGGACTAAAAGCTTATAGATTTTCTGTTTCTTGGCCTAGAATCCTACCTAAAGGAAAAGGTGAAATTAATCCAAAAGGAATAGAATTTTATCATAAAGTTATTGATAAATTAATAGAAAATAATATTGAACCAATTCTTACAATATACCATTGGGATTTACCACAAGCATTACAAGATGAATATGGTGGTTGGGAAAGCCGTAAAATAATAGAAGATTTTACTAATTATTGCAAAATATTATATAAAGAATATGGTAATAAGGTAAAATATTGGGTATCATTAAACGAACAAAATATCTTTACTTCTCTAGGATATTTACTAAAATTACATCCACCTAAAAAGAGTAACATGCAAACATTTATCAATGTAAATCATATTGCTAATTTAGCAAATGCTAAAGCTATTGAAGAATTTAGAAAACATGTACCAAATGGTCTTATAGGACCATCATTTGCATATGGTCCTACTTATGCTAAATCTGCTCACCCAAAAGATGTTTTAGCTATGGAAAATGCACAAGAAATTAATAATTTTTTATGGTTAGATGTTTATGCTCGTGGAGAATATTCGCCTCTTACTATTAATTTATTAAAATCTATTGGGATAACAATTAATTTCCAAGATGGTGATAAAGAATTATTAAAAAAAGGTATTCCTGACTTTATGGGGGTAAATTATTATTCTACTGCTACTTATAGACATATTACTAGAAAAGTTGCAAATGAAATAAATAATCAAAAAGGAAATACAGTTCAATCTGATGTAAAAGAATTACTTACAGATAAACTTTTTGTCCCTGCTAAAAATGAGTTTGTTAGATTAACAGATTGGAATTGGGTAATAGACCCTGATGGACTTAGAATCGCTCTTAGAAGAATTACTTCTAGATATAATTTACCTATTCTTATTACTGAAAATGGCTTAGGTGCTTATGATACGTTAGAAGATGGAAAAGTTCATGACGATTATAGAATTGAATATTTAAAAGAACATATTACGGCTATAAAAGACTCAATAAACGACGGATGTAACGTTTTAGGTTATTGTACATGGTCATTTCAAGATTTGTTTTCTTGGTTAAATGGTTATTCAAAGCGTTATGGTTTTGTATTTGTTGATAGGGATGAAGAAAGTCAAAAAGAATTAAAAAGATATAAAAAAGATAGTTTTTATTGGTATAAAAAAATTATTAATTCAAACGGAGAGGATTTATAATGAGATATTTTTTAACTTTTGATGTTGGTGGAACTTTTATTAAATATTCTCTATCAGATGAAAATGCAAATTTTTTAGAAACATCAAAAATTCCCACAAATAGAGATGGTGATAAAATACTTACCGATTTAATTAAAATAATTAATAAATATAAAAAAGAATATACTATTTCTGGTTTAGCATTTAGTTTACCTGGTTTTATTGATGTAGATAAAGGATATTCTATAACTGGCGGTATTATAAAAGAATTTTATGGTTTTGAATTTAAAAAAATTTTAGAAGAAAAAACTGGTATTCCTGTAGAAGTTGAAAATGATGCAAATTGTGTAGCTCTTGCTGAAAAATGGCGAGGTCATGCCACTAATTCTAATAATTTTATCTCTTTTACAATAGGTACTGGAATTGGTGGTGGAATATTTTGTAATGGATCTCTGATCAGAGGATATGGCTTTGGTGCTGGCGAATTTGGTATGCAAATCAATCAAAGAAAAAACATATTATATAATATGACTTCTAGTACACGTGGTGGATTAATTTTAGAATATGCTGAAAGAAAAGGACTAAAAGAAGAAGATGTTTCTGGTAAATTAGTATATGAATTAGCCGAAAAAGGCGATAAAGATGCTTTAGAAATTATAGAACAATTTTATGAGGATATTACTATTATGATATTTAATTTAAGCGTAGTACTTAATCCTGAAATAATTATAATAAGTGGTGCTATAAGTGCTCGAGAAGAACTTTTTAAAGAAATTAATAAACGATTAAATTATATTACTTCTCAAAATTTTTTCTTACAAAAAATAAAACTTCCTAAAATAATTAGAAGTAAATTTATAAATGATGCTGGAAAAGTAGGTGCATTATATCACTTTTTAGAAATGGAAAAAAATAGAAAAAAAAACTAGCTTCCTTAATTTAGGAAGCTTTTTTTATTGAAAAAATTTATTTTTTTTTCTAATCTATCCAAAAATTCTTTTATATAAGCATTTGGATCTTTAGGATTAATTATTCTGTTTACTTTATATATTCCTTCTTTTATTTTTTCTATTTTTTTAGTTATTGCACCTCCCCCAAATCCAAATGTATCTTGATCTTCTGATATAGTACGCATATTAAAAAGACACTCTGTTCCTTCTACTGCATATCCTATATTTTCTCCCCAATTATATGTATTTTTTTGTCTATACATATAATAAGGTTTTAATTTTTTCTCTTCTAATACTTCATTTATTTTATTTTCTATTTTTACTTTATCAAGCTCTATATGTTTATAATTTTCTTGATAAAGATGTGAGGCTCTTTTAATTGCTAATGTATGAATAGTTAAATTTTCTATATTATATTTTTTTATATTTTCTAATGTATTTAATATATCCTGTGTTGTTTCTCCAGGCAATCCTAAAATAAAATCCATATTTATTACAAATCCTAGTTTTTTAGCTATTTTATAATATTTATTAAATTCATCTTTATTATAATATCTATTCAATTTTATAAGAGTTTCTTCTTTAAATGTTTGTGGATTTATACTTATTCTATCTACTCTATATTTTTTCATTATCTCTAATTTTTTTATTGATAAAGTATCTATCCTTCCTGCTTCTACAGTAAATTCTTTTAAATAAGTAAAATCTATTTTTTCATTAATCTTTATTAATATTTTCTCCAAGTCTTCTTCAGTAAGAGTCGTTGGAGTTCCTCCGCCTATATATATACTCTCTATTTTCTTTTTAGATAAAGTTTCACTACATATTTCTATCTCTTTTAATAAACAATCCACAAATTCATTATAACTTTTACCTATTGAACTTTTTATTTCATATGAAGCAAATGAACAATATTTACATTTTGTAGGACAAAAAGGAATTCCTATATATACATTTATTTTATTATTATCCTTTCTATCTAATAAATTTTGTTCTTTATAAAATATAGTTTCTAAAAGTTCTATTTTTTCTTCACTTAATAAATATAGTTCTTTTAATATTTTTTTTACTAATTCAACATCTTTAATTATTTCATACATTGTATAAAATTTTTTAGTAGGACGTACTCCAATAAGTCCTCCCCATGGGTATTTTTTTCCCATAAGTAACAATAAAGATATTTTTGCCATCACAATTACTTGGTCTTCTATATAATTCTCATAATTTTTATATTTAAATTCTATTTCTTTGTTATCTATTTTGGTATTAATTAAAATATGATCAGCTATATATTTTAATTTAAACTCTATCTCTTTATCAAGAAGTTCTGGAATTAGTATTCTAACAAATTCTTTTATAGATTCTTCTCTTATTTCAAAATTTCTTTTTATACTAAACATCACTATCCTCTATTCCATTAATAAAAATTATTCCATCCACCACTACTCATTGATTTTGAATTTAAAAAGCTTCCATCTCGAAGTCTTTTTATCATTTCTGTTTCATCTATTATATTTCTTGATACTAAATCACGAAGTATTGACTCCATTGTTCTCATCCCATATTTTTTACCAGTTTCAAGCATAGAATATATTTGATGTGTTTTCGCTTCTCTTATAAGATTTGCGATTGCTGGTGTTCCCACAAGTAATTCATAAGCAAGCGCCATCCCCGAGTTATCTTTTTTAGGAATAAGTTGTTGAGAAATTACTCCTTTTAAAGAATTTGAAAGTTGTAACCTTATCTGTTGTTGTTGATCATGTGAAAACACATCCACAATTCTATCTATTGTAGATGCAGCATCTCTTGTATGTAATGTAGCAAATACTAAATGTCCTGTTTCTGCTGCTGTTAAAGCAGCTTCTATTGTTTCTAAATCTCTAAGTTCTCCTATTAAAATTACATCCGGATCTTGTCTAAGTGCATATTTAAGAGCTCTTGAAAAACTATCCGTATCTGTTCCTACTTCTCTTTGTTCTATTATTGAATTTTGATGTCTATGTAAATATTCTATAGGATCTTCAATTGTTATAATATGTGATTTTTGCTCTTTATTTATTTTATTTATCATAGCTGCTAATGTTGTACTTTTTCCACTTCCCGTAGGACCTGTTACAAGAACTATCCCATTTTTTAGCTCGCAAAATTTATTAAGTGTTTCTGGTAAATTTAATTCTTCAATAGTAGGTATTTCTGTATTAATCGAACGAAGTGCTGCTGCTATAGTACCTCTTTGATAATGGATATTAGCTCTATATCTTCCCATTCCTTTTATTCCAAATGAAAAATCAAGTTCTTTATCCATTTCAAATTTTGCTCTCTGTTCTTCATTAAGTATTGAATAAATCAGTTCTTTTACATTATCTGGCATAAGTCTTTCTTCAGAAAAACTTTCAATTTTACCTTTGATTCTATACACTGGAGCTCTTCCTGCTATAATATGAATGTCTGATGCTCCTTCTTCTCTTGCTTTTTGCAAAATTTCTAACATAGTCAATTTAATCACACCCTTTTATAATAATAATAATAAAACTATAATCCCTAATATTATTCTATATATTCCAAAAACTTTAAAACTTTTATTTTTTAAATAATCCATAAGCCATTTAATTGATAAATATGCTATTATAAATGATAGAAAAGAACCTAATAACAATAATCCCCATTCATTTAATGTAAAATTTAATCCATTTTTCACTATTTTTAATAAAGTTGCTCCAACCATAGTTGGTATCGCTAAAAAAAATGAAAATTCTGCTGCTACAGCTTTTGTTAAGCCTAATAATAATCCTCCCATGATTGTTGCACCAGATCTAGATGTTCCTGGTATCATTGCGAGACATTGAAAAATTCCTATTATAAATGCTGTACTATAATTTATATTATCAAATTTATTTATTTTTGATTTTTTTATAACTTTTTCAATAAACATAAATATTATTCCATATAATATAAGCATTAATGCTACTATTAGACTGCTATCCATAAAATATTCTTCTATCATATCATCAAACAAAAGCCCTAAAACTACTGCTGGTAATACTCCTATTACTATTTTGCTCCAAAGTATCATTTTTTCTTTAAATATATCTTTATCTTTAACAAATGGATTTAATTCTTTAAAAAAATATACTACAACTGATAAAATAGCACCTAACTGTATTATAACTAAAAAAGAATCCATAAATTCTTTTCTTAAATTACCTATTTTCAAAAAATTATTTACAAGTATCATATGTCCTGTACTACTTATTGGTAAAAACTCTGTAATCCCTTCTACTATAGAAAGTATTATAACTAATAAAACATTCATTTTATTCCCCCTATTTATAAATATTTATCATCTTTTTCTAGATAGTTTCTTACATAATCTTTTACTCCTTCTTCTAATGTATAAAACTCTTTAGTATATCCTATTTTTCTTAATTTATTGATTTCAGCTTTTGTAAAATATTGATATCTTCCTCTCAAATCCATTGGCATATCAACAAACTCTATTTTAGGATTTTTATTTGCATTTACTAATGTATTATATGCTAAATCATAAAAACTTCTTTCTTTTCCAGTCCCTAAATTATATACTCCATTTTCTATATTATTATTTAAAAAATACTCTATTATACTAACTACATCTTTTATATATACAAAATCTCTTAATTGCTCACCATCTTTAAAGTTTTTGTTATGGGATTTAAAAAGTTTTACATAACCATTTTCTTTAGCTTGATTATATGAATGAAATACCATTGATGCCATTCTTCCTTTATGATATTCATTTGGACCATATACATTAAAAAATTTAAAACCAACCCAATTTTTTGGTGTTTCTTTTTGTTTTAATGCCCATATATCAAATATTTTTTTAGAATATCCATATTTATTTAATGGTCTAAGTTTTTTATGTCCTTCTAAATTAATTTCATCATTATAACCTTGTTCTCCCAAGCCATAAGTTGCCGCTGATGAAGCATAAATATATTTTATATTATATCGTGTACAAAACTCCCATAGTTTTTTTGAATATTCATAATTATTTTTCATTAAAAAATCCATATCTTTTTCTGTAGTTGCAGAACAAGCTCCCATATGTATTACTGCTTCAATTTCTTTAGCTATTTCTTCATTTGCTAAATATTCAAATAACTCTTCTCTATCTACCCAATCATAATAGTCTCTTTTTGCTATATTTTTCCATTTTTCTTCTGTTTTTAATTTATCTACTAATATCAAATCATCTCTTCCATTTTCATTAAGCTGCCATGCTATTGCACTCCCTATAAATCCTGCTGCTCCTGTTATAATAATCATTAAATATTCCTCCTAATATTATTATTTATAATTAAAATTATTTCTATTTATATTTTTTTTATTCTTCTATATCTTACTTTATTATTTTATCATTTTTAATAATTTTTTTCTATATAAACTTAGATAAATTAATGACAAATTATATAAAATATGCTAAAATATTAATGCAGTTTATATATTTTATATAATTTTTAAGGAGGAAACAGAGAGATGGAATTTAGCAGAAGCAGCGGTATCTTGCTTCATCCTACTTCATTACCAGGTAAATATGGTATTGGAGAACTTGGAAAAGAAGCATATGAATTTGTAGATTTTTTAATTTTATCAGGTCAAAAATTATGGCAAACGTTCCCATTAGGACCTACTGGATATGGAGACTCACCTTATCAATGTTTTTCAGCATTTGCAGGAAATCCTTTATTAATTAGCTTAGATAACTTAAAAAAAGAAGGATTATTAACAAATGATGATTTATCAGTTGAAGAAACCTTTGATAATAATTATATTGATTATGGTAAAGTTATCAATTTTAAAATGCCATTATTAAAAAAAGCATATGAAAATTTTAAATCTAAAAATGATACTTTATTAAATAGCAAATTTGAAATTTTTTGTGAAGAAAACAAACAATGGTTAGAAGATTATGCTCTTTATCGAGCTGTAAAAGATCATTTTGATGGTAAATGTTGGGTTGAATGGGACGATAAAGATATTGTTTTTAGAAAACCTGAATCAATAGCACATTATACACATGAATTAAAAGATGAAATTAATTATAGAAAATTTTTACAATATATTTTCTTTAAACAATGGAGCGAATTAAAAGCTTATGCAAATAGAAATGGAATAAAAATTATTGGTGATATCCCTATATTTGTTGCTTTTGACAGTTCAGATGCATGGTCACATCCTGAATTGTTTTTATTTGACGAAGAAAGAAAACCTGTTAAAGTAGCTGGTGTTCCACCTGATTATTTTAGTGCTACAGGACAATTATGGGGAAATCCTTTATATAATTGGGATTATATAAAAGAACATAATTTTGAATGGTGGATAAATAGAGTTAAGGCTAATTTAAAACTTTCTGATATTATTAGAATAGATCATTTTAGAGGTTTTGCAGCTTATTGGGCAGTTCCTGCTAATGAAGATACAGCAATAAATGGTGAATGGGTTCCTGCTCCAGGAAAAGAACTTTTCCAAGCAATAAGAGATGCTTTAGGAAAACTTCCTATTATAGCTGAAGATTTAGGAGTAATCACTCCTGATGTAGAAGAACTTAGAGATTACTTCAATTTCCCTGGCATGAAAATACTTCAATTTGCATTTGATTCAAAAGATGAAAGTAATCACTTACCACATATCTATTCTAAAAATACTTGTGTTTATACTGGTACTCATGATAATGAGCCCATTATTGGATGGTATACAAATGCAAATCCTGATGATAGAGAATTTGCCAAAAAATATCTTGGCATTAAAAAATCTGGATATGATGTTCATTGGGAATTTATTACAGCAGCATGGGCTTCTGTAGCTAATATAGCTATTTCTCCACTTCAAGATATATTAGGTTTAGGAAATGATTCAAGAATGAATACTCCTGGGAAAGCTGCTGGTAACTGGCAATGGAGATATATAAAAGGTCAATTAAACAAAAAATTAGCTCTCAAACTAAAAGATTTAACAAAATTATATTTTAGATAAAAATAACTCCCCTAAATTAGGGGAGTTTTATGTTTATTAAAAAAGGTATTAGTATACGCCGGATTTTGTATTTGATAATCATTTATCTAGACTTATAGTTGCCTATAAGTTCAAGCGACCTACCATAAGAGACAGAAACGGGCAGCTTCCTATATATCTCAATTCTTGGTCTTGCTCCAGAGGGGGTTTACCTAGCTATTTTACTTTCGTAAAATACTGGTGGTCTCTTACACCACCTTTTCACCCTTACCATGTTAAACACTTTAACTTTGGCGGTTATTTTCTGTGGCACTTTCCTTAAGATTTCTCTTAGCAGACGTTATCTGCCCTCTTTGCCCTACGGAGTCCGGACGTTCCTCATGATTACTCATGCGATTATCTCTAATACCTATTTTTTCTCTATTATTTGCTTTATTTTTTTACATTTTGGACATTCATATATTTTGATTATTCCACTTTTATTTTCTATTTTATCTACTATATGCATATTTATATTACAATCTTTACATTTAGTTTTATCTCTTGATTTTATATAAAATAAATAAAGTGTATATATAACAAAACCTAATACTATCATTAAAAATAGTATTAATATAAGGTTTAATATATTTTTTAAAATTATTTTTTGATTTTCTTTATTTTTTTCTATCGTACCTATTGCATCATTATTCTCTTTTTCTACAAATATTAAAATATCACTTATATTAGCTAAAAGTTCATATATAAAGTCTTCGTACTCTTTATTAATAATAAGTGGAGACAAATCTTCTAATAAATTATCAATCTCACTTTTATAATCAATTATATTTATATCATTTGTAAATTTAAGGTTTATACCTATGTTTCCATTTTCTTTTTTAAACAAAAGTATTATAACACTTTTTTTATCTTTTATCAATTGATTTTCTGGCTCTTCTTTTAATATAAAAATTTTTATATTAACTTTTCGTTCTTTTTCAATATTTTTTATTTTTTTATTTATTTTACTTATTTGGTTCTCATTAAAAAAATTCAATTCATCTTTTTCAATATTTGCAAAAATACTTGTTATTAATAATAAATAAATAAAAAACAACTTCTTTAGCATATAATAGACTCCTCTATAAATAATTAAAAATTTTTCTATCATTAAATATTATAATCTCTAACTTCGTTTCTTTTAAATCATCTAAAATCAATTCATTAAAAAAATGCTCACTTTCATAATGACCTATATCTACAAGAGAAAATCCTTCTTCAAAACAATCTAAAGCTTCATGATATTTTATATCTCCTGTTATAAATAAATCTACTTTTTCTTTTTTTGCTTTTTTTAAAAATGACATTCCACTTCCATTTACAATAGCTATTTTTTTTATAAACTTATTTTCATTATAGACCACTCGTACATTTTTTATATCAAGTTTTTCTTTAATTATCTCTATATAATCTAATAATCTAATTTCTTTTTTTAAATTATAAATTCTTCCTAATCCAGTATTCAATTTTAACTTGTTTTCTAATTTTAATAATTCATAAGTTATACTAAATGAATTTAATAAAGAAACAACTTTATTTATATTTTCTATTGTATCAAAAATCTCTATAGTTTGTACATTATTTTTTTTATTAAAAAAATTATATTTTTCTAATTTTTTTAATATTTTTTCATTATATTCAAATTTTATTTTATATAGATTCACAATATTTTCCGAAATTATTTTACTGTTTTCTACTTTTAATTTTTTACAAATAAAATCATTTAATCCATATTTAGCAGAGTCTAAATTTGTATGCATAGAATAAACAGCTATATCATTTTTTATAAGTTGTATTATTTTATTACCTAATATACTATTTGTATTTATTTGTTTTATTCCATTAAAAATAAAAGGATGATGTGAAATTATTAAATCTACATTATTTCTTATAGCATTTTCTATTGTATTTTCTGTTACGTCTAAAGAAATTTGTATTTTTTTTATTTCTCTTTTTTCATTCCCTACTAAAAGTCCTACATTATCCCATTCTTCAGCTAAATACTTAGGATATTTTTTTTCTAATATATTTATTATATCTTTTAGTATCATTATTCCTCCCAAAGTCTTTCTCCTACATATTTCAATTTATTTAAAGCTCTTTCTTTTAATACTCTTACTCTTTCTGCTGATATATTTAATTCACTTCCTATTTCTTTAAATGTAAATCTACCTTCTACAGATAATCCATAATACATTTCTATTATTTTTTTTTCTCTATTATTTAATTTTTTTAATAAAGTAGATATTTTTTTCTGTTTTAATAATTTTTCCATATCTTTATCTATTTCTTCTATTGTACTATAATCTTTTATATCATAATGTTCATCACTTTCTTTGCTTGTTTCTACTTTCATATCTATCATATTCATATCTATAGCATTTTTTACTTTTAATATTTCTTCTTCACTCATATTTAAAGCTTCTGCTATCTCTTTTATTTCAGGTTTTTTATTATGCTTATTTAAATAATCATTTTCAAATATACTAATTTTTTTATGTGATAAAAAAATATAATTTGGTATTTTTATCATATTTACTCTTTTTTTTAGGGCATCAATAATTTCTTTTTTTATCCACCATGTAGCATATGTTGAAAATTTATAGTTTTTAGATAAATCAAATTTATCAATAGCATTTATAAGCCCAATTGTCCCTTCTTGAATAAGATCTAAATAGTATACTCCAGCTCTACTATAATGTAATGCTATTTTAGCCACAAGCCTTAGATTTGATGTAATTATTTTTTCTTTTGCTTCTTTATCTCCATTTTTAGCCTTTCTTAAAATGTTTCTTTCTTCTTCTTTATTAAGTAATTCATAATTAGATATATCATGAAAATATTGATTTAGTATATCTTGTGTATAATAATTTTCTGAAAAAGAAAAAATATTTTCTTCTTCTTTTTCAGAAAAGTTATCTTCATCTCGTATTATTTCTACATTTGATTCTACAATCTTATCTATTATTTCACAATATTCTTTTTCTGAGAATTCACATTTTTCCATAAAATCTTCAAATTCTGATTGTTTTATCTGCTTTTTCTTTATTATTTCCTCTATATTTATCATCTCTTATCTCCCCTTTATCTATAATTTTCTTTTATATTATTATTTAAAATACTCTTTTTTCCTTTTTTAAATTAATAAAAGGCACAAATTTTTTGCGCCTTTTAGCTTCTAAAATCTTCTAGTTTTTTTCTTCTACTTGGATGTCTCAATTTTCTAAGTGCTTTTACTTCTATTTGTCTTATTCTCTCTCTTGTTACTTTAAATATTTTCCCTACTTCTTCTAAGGTTCTAGGGCATCCATCATCAAGTCCATATCTAAATCTTAATACTTTTTCTTCTCTATCACTTAAAGTTTTTAATACTTCACTCAATTGGTCTTTTAATAAATTTCTATTAGCTTCTTCATAAGGGCTTAATATTTTATTATCTTCTACAAAATCTCCAAGTTCACTATCTTCTTCACTTCCAACAGGTGTTTCAAGTGATATTGGATCTTGATTCATTTCTAATATTTGTTTTACTTTTTCCATTTCCATATTAAGTCTTTTAGCTAAAACCTCTGGTGTTGCTTCTTTTCCTGTTTCTTGAAGATATATCCTACTTGCTTTTTTTATTTTATTTATAGTTTCTATCATATGTACTGGAATTCTTATAGTTCTACCTTGATCAGCAATAGCTCTAGTTATAGCTTGACGTATCCACCAAGTTGCATATGTTGAAAATTTATATCCTTTTTGATATTCAAATTTTTCAACTGCTTTCATAAGTCCCATATTTCCTTCTTGAATAAGATCTAAAAGTTTTAATCCTCTATTTGTATGCTTTTTAGCTATACTTACAACAAGTCTTAAATTTGCTTCAATAAGTTGTTGTTTACAATACTCATCTCCTTCAGCAGCACCTTTAGCAAGTTTTATTTCTTGTTCATGAGTTAATAATGGAATTTGACCTATTTCTCTAAGGTACATTTTTATAGGTTCATCTACCATATCTATTCCGCTACCTAAAGATATTGCATCATTTTCCAATTTTTCTAATTCTTCTAATTCTTCTTCAAAATTAAAATCTTCATCATCTTCATCAGTTATTTCTACAATTTTTTCTTCTACTTTTTCATCTTCTTCTATTTTATCTTTTAATTTTTTAACTTTTTCTAGTTTGTTTTCTTTTTCTAATTTTTTCTTTTTATCTTTACTAGAAATTATTTTTATTCCTTGTTTTTCCATTCCTTCAATTAATTTTTCAATTTGTTCCGCAGGAAAACTATCTGGCAACTCTTCATTTATTTCTTCATAAGATATCTTGCCTTTTTCCATTGCTTTTTTTACTAAAGCAAGAACTTTTTCATTTTTTATAAACTCTCTCATTATCCTGCTTCCTCCTTAATCTATCATTAATAAATATTGATTATAAAATTTTAGGATTTCATCTTTTGTTTGAATATTTTTTAATTTTTCAAACTCTATTTTTAATTTAAAATAACTCATTGTATCATTATTTTTTCTAATCTTTTTCATTCTTTCTTTTAACTCTCTACGAATAAATGCAATAAGTGTATCTAGAAAAAACTTTTCTTTTTCTTCCTCACTTGAAAGTTTAAAATTAAGATTTACTATATCTAATATTTCTTTTTTATTTTCTTCACTAAATTCACTAGAATTTAAAATCTGCTTCAATCCTTTATTATCTTTTAATAAATAATTTTTTATCAAATTAAATTCCTCATCTTTAAATTCATATGACTTAAAATAATTTATGTATTCTTTCTTTAAAAAAAATACTCTTATTAAATCTTCTTCTATTTTATCTCTTTTTTTTATTTTTCTATTTTCTATAAAATTATTTTTTATCTCTGTTCTATATTTTTTGTTCTTTTTATTCTTATCTATAAGTATACTTTTTAATGCGTCTATTTCTATATCTATTTGTTTAGAAAACTTTTCTATATATAAATTTTTCTCTAATTCACTATTTATATTTTGAAAAAATTCTTTAAAATGTTCTACAAACTTTTTTTTGCCTGATATATCATTTATATTGTATAAATTTATATATTTTTCATATAAAAACTGGAAATCTTCTTTTGATTCTTTTATTGCTTCTAAAAATTTAGATTTACCAAATTTTGTTAATAATTCATCAGGATCTTTTGCATCTTTATATGACACAACTTTTATATTAAAATTATTGGCTTTTAATAACATTATCGCTCTTTCAGTAGCTTCTTGTCCTGCGTTATCCATATCATATGCTATTATTATATTAGATGTGAATTTTTTTAATAATTTTGCTTGATTTTCTGTAAGTGATGTCCCAAGCGAGGCTATAGCTGTATTAAATCCAAAACTTTTAGCTCTAAGTACATCCATATATCCTTCCATAAGAATAGCATAATTTTTCTTTTTTATTTCAAGACCTTTTTCTTCTATTCCATAAAGATTTTTACCTTTATTAAATACAACTGTTTCTGGTGAGTTTAAATATTTTGCAACATCTTTTCTATCTTCTAATATTCTTCCGCCAAAACCTATTATATTTCCTGAAACAGAATATATTGGAAACATAATTCTATCTCTAAACGTATCATAATATCCATTTTCCCCCTGCTTAATAAGTCCTACAGCTTTTATATCTTCTAAGTTATAAGACTTATTTAACAAGTATTCATATAAACTATTCCATTCGCTTAATGAATATCCAATATTATGTTTCTTTATAAAATCAACACTAAATCCTCTTTTATATAGATAATCTAAAGCATTTCTTCCACTATTTTTAAATATATTTTCTTTATAAAATTCTAAAGCTTCATTTAATATTTTATAATAAATACTATTTTTTTCATTAATTTTATTATATTTTCCGATCACTTTTATATTCACATTATATTTTTTAGCGAGTTCTAATACTGCTTCTTCATAACTTATTTTATGATATTCTTTATAAAAAGTAATGGGATTTCCGCCTTTTCCGCATACAAAACATTTAGATATATTTTTAGAAGGACTAATCATAAAAGATGGATTCCTATCTTGATGAAAAGGACACAATCCTTTATAATTAGCCCCTGTTTTTTGTAATGAAACATATTCAGAAACTACATCTACTATATTTATATTGTCTAACAAATTTTGCACATCTTCTTCTCGAAATTTTAGTCTCATTATTTTACCTCAAAAAATAGAATACATACCATTATAAATTATAGTACATTTTTTGAATATATTCAAGTTATATTTGTTTGATTTTAAGATTTTTTTAAGGTTCAATTATATTTTCTTTTAAACCTTTGCTTATATGTATATCATTATTTTTATCTACTACAAAAGCTTCTATATTATTATATTTACTAATAAAATCAAATATTTTTTTATAATTAAATGAAAAAAGTGCTGTAGAATACATATCAGAAAGAAAGGCATTATTGCTTACAATAACTAGCATTTTATTTTCATCACTAGGATATCCAGTTTTAGGACTTATAATATGATGATATCTCTTACCATCTATTTCTACATATGTTTGATAATCTCCTGATACTCCTATTGCTCTATCTTTTATCAAAAGTATCTTTAATATTTCACTTGGATTATTCGGATTTTGAAGTCCTATTTTCCATTTTTTCCCTTCTTTATCTCCTATAAGTTCTATACTTGACAAAGCAGATATAAATGCAGATTTTATTCCTTCTTTTTTTAATATTTCTCTTGCTTTATAAATAGCATATCCTTTTAAAAACGAACCTGTATCTATTGTTTGTTTTTTATTTTTCAAATAAATTATATTATCCTCTATAATAATATTTTTATAATTTACTATTTTCAAAGTATTTTTTAATTCTTCTTTTGTCGGAACTTTTAATTTATTTTTTTTATTATAAAATCCCCATAATTTCAATAATGGCTCTACCGTAATATCATACATTCCATCTGTTTCTTTAGATACTTCTAATACTTTATTTATTAAAAATTTCCCTTCTTCATCTAATTCTATCTTTTTATTTTTAGAATTATTTAATTTATAAAACAAACTATTTTCTACTTTAGTGTTATAATTGCTATCTATTCGCTTTATTTCTTCAAAAGCTTTATTTGCAGCCTTTTCAGCTAATTTAGTATCTTTTTCATAAATTATTATTTTGATTAATGTCCCAAATGCAAATTCTGTCTTTTCATATTTTTTTACTTCATTTCCACATCCTATAAATAAAATTAATAAGAATATTATAAGGATTTTATTTGCTTTCACTTGTCTCATTTTTATTCTCTTTTTCTGGTGGATTTTGCACATAATTAATTTTATCCTTTAAAATTTCTTTGAATACTGTTTGAACCATAGTCGATTTTGGTCCTACTTTTACTACTGGTTTTTCACCTCTTAATAAATTTCTTCCTCTTCTACCTGCTACTATCGTTAATATGTATTTATTAGGTATTTTTTCTATTAATTCATCATACATTTTTTTCTTATTTCCTATTTTATTCATTTTTCCTCCTTTTCTTTTCTCTTTATTATTTCTATTAATTTTTTTATTGATTCTTCAACATTATTATTAATTATTACTTCTTCATAATATTTTTCATATTCCATTTCTTTTAATGAGTTTTTTAATCTCGTTTGTATAACTTCTTCAGTATCAGTATTTCTTCCCCTAAGTCTTTTTTCTAATTCTTCTACACTAGGTGCTTTAAAAAATATTAATTTAGCTTCTGGAAATTTTTCTTTTACTTGTAATCCGCCCTGTACATCTATTTCAAGAATTACATCTTCACCATTTTCTAATTTTTTCTCTACCTCTTTTTTTAATGTCCCATAATAATTCCCATGTACATTAGCATATTCAAGAAATTCATTATTTTTTATTGCTTCTTGAAATTTTTCCATACTATAAAAATGATAATCTACTGTATCTACCTCTCCTACTCTAGGTTTTCTTGTAGTTGCAGACACAGCTAATGTCATATTAAGTTTTTTCCTAACTAATTTTGTAACTGTTGATTTTCCTGCACCACTAGGACCAGATACTATAAATAATCTACCTTTCATTATTTTTCTCCTTTTTCTATTCTTCCTAATAACGTCTCTGGATTTATAGCTGACATAATCACATGATTACTATCTGTAATAATTAATGCTCTTGTTTTTTTTCCATTAGTAGCATCTATTAATAAATTTTCATTTTTAGCTCTTTCTTTTAGTCTTTTACTAGGAGCAGTATCTGGACTTACAATGGCTATTATTCTATTTTTCATTGCTATATTTCCAAATCCAATTCTTATTACGCCCATTTCTCCTCCTAATTTTATTCTATATTCATAACTTGTTCTCTTATTTTTTCTACTTCACTTTTACAGTCAACTACAAGTTTAGATATATCATAATAATTACTTTTTACTCCCATAGTATTTAATTCTCTAAATATTTCTTGAAGTATAAAATCTAATTTTTTCCCTATATAGTTATGTTTACTATCCAATTCTATTAAAAATTGTTCTAAATGACTTATAAGCCTTGAGTATTCTTCTGATATATCACTTCTATCAGTAAAAATTAATATTTCCTTTAAGATATCTTCTTCTTTTACATCTATTTCATTTTTATAGTTATTTAATTTTTCTAATAATCTATTTTTATAATTTTCTACTACATTTTCTTTTAAATAGCTTATATCTTTTATATTATTTTTTATATTTTCAATAAGATCTATAAAATATTCTTTTAATCTTTCACCTTCAGTTTGTTTCATTTCATTTATATTATCTATTACTTTATTTAAGACAGGCATTATAAATTCTGTATATTCATTTTCGTTTATTTCTATATCTTGTTTATTTATACTATTACTATATTTTACTACCATATCTACTTTGTTTTCAAGTTTTAAGGAAAATTCTTTTTCTATTTCATTTAATATTTTCATATATGATAAAGCATTATTTCTATTATAATAATATAAATTTTCGTTTTCTCTCTTATCTTCAAAATTTATTTTTAATTCTATATAACCTCTATGAATTTTTTTTCCTATTTCAGTTTTTATCCTATTTTCTAAAAAATTTAAAAAATTCGGAATTTTTATTTTTATATTTAAACCTTTATTATTAACACTTTTCATTTCAATTGATATTCTAAAATGCTCATTTTCTTCTATAATTTTAGAATATCCTGTCATACTTCGCATAGTATCGCCCCTTTTAAAAAATTTTATTACTAGCTTACTACATTATTTACTTAAAATAATTTATAATTTAATAGGCGACTTGTTAGTCGCCATATTATTATTTCTCCTCTTTAACTAAAGGTTCTATATATTTATATGCATTAAATCCAGTTCCAGCTGGTATTTTCTTACCGATGATTACATTTTCTTTTAATCCATTTAATGTATCTTCTTTACCTTCAATAGCTGAGTTCGCAAGAACTTTTGTAGTTTCTTGGAATGAAGCTGCTGAAATAAAGCTTTCTGTATTTACTGCTGCTTTTGTAATACCTTGTATTACTGGTTGATATTTAATTGTTCTTTTCCCTTTAGATATTAATTTTTCATTTTCAATATCAAGTGTTTTCTTATCAATTACTTCATCTTCTAAGAATAATGAGTCACCAGAATCTACAATTTTTACTTTTCTAAACATTTGTTTTACTATAATTTCTATATGTTTATCATTTACAGTAACACCTTGTTCTCTATATACTTCTTGAACTGCTTCAAGTATATACTGTTGTGCAGCTACTAATCCTTTTATTGCAAGTACATCGTGTGGAGAAATAACTCCTTCTATTAATTTATCACCTGGATTAATAATTTGACCATCAGTAACAATAATATGTTCTCCTGCAGGTATTAAATATTCTTTATAGTCATTTTCATTTTCTAAAGAATGAATATTAACTACTATCATATTTTTCTTTCTCTTACCAGGTATTCTTACTCTTCCGCCTACTTCACTTACTATTGCTTTTCCTTTAGGAGTTCTAGCTTCAAATAGTTCTTGTACTCTTGGAAGACCACCAGTGATATCTTTTGTACCACTACCTGTTTTTATAATTTTAGCTAATATTTCTCCTTTTTTAACTTCAGTATTTTCTCCCACCATTAAATATGCACCATAAGGAATTCTATACTCTGCTACTTTTTTATTTGAATTATCAAATATTACTATTCTAGGTGTTATATCTCCTGCTTCTATTGGTTTTACAGCAAGTCTTTCAATAACATTATATTTTTCATCATGAATTTCTTTTACATATATTTCTCTATATTCTACTCTTCCATTTTTTTCAGTAATTATAGGAGTATGATATGGATCAAATTCAACTAATACTGTTCCTTTTTCTACTCTTTCTCCTTCTTTTACTTTAAGAATAGATCCCGTAGGTATTTCGTATTCATCTGGTTCTATTATTATTTTTGCTGATTGAGAAACAACTACACTTTCATTATTATAATCTAATAACCTCATATCTCTAAATTCAATTATTCCTGAATGTTCAGCTTTTATATCTTTTTGAGCTTCTGTAGCTTGTGCTACCCCACCAGTATGGAATGTTCTCATTGTTAGCTGTGTTCCTGGTTCTCCAATTGATTGAGCTGCAATAACTCCAACTGCTTCTCCAAGAAGAATTTCTTGATGATTAGATAAATCCATTCCATAACATTTTTGACAAACTCCTTTTTCAAGGTCACATGTCAATGGTGATCTTATTTTTACTTTATTTATTCCTTTAGCTTGAATTTCTTTTATTATTTCTTTTCCTATCATAGTATTTCTAGGAGCTATTACTTCTCCTTCAAATACTAAATCTTCTGCTAATACTCTTCCATTAATTCTTTCTTCTAATTTTTCAATAACATTTCCTTCTACAACTAAATCTGCTACTTCTATTCCATTATGAGTTCCACAATCTTCTTTATTAACTATAACTTCATGTGAAATATCAACAAGTCTTCTTGTTAAGTATCCCGAATCGGCAGTTCTTAATGCAGTATCCGCTAGTCCTTTTCTTGCTCCATGTGATGACATAAAGAACTCTAATATATTAAGCCCTTCTCTAAAATTAGCTTTAATTGGTATCTCAATAATTCTACCTTGTGTATCTGCCATTAGTCCTCTCATAGCACCTAATTGTCTCATTTGTCTCATAGATCCTCTGGCACCTGAATTTGCCATCATATACACTGGGTTAAATTCATCTAAACTTTTTTGCATTGCATCTGTTACATCATCTGTCGCTCTATTCCATACTGCTACTGTTTTTCTATATCTTTCTTCGTTAATTATTTTACCTTTTCTATATTCTTGTTCTATTTTCATTACTTCTTCTTCAGCTTTTCTTAAAATTTCTGGTTTTTCTTTAGGAACTTCAATATCTTCTATCCCTACTGTAATTCCAGCAAAAGTGGCATAGTGATATCCAAAGTTTTTAATTTCATTTATAAGTTCTGAAGTCAAACTAAATCCATATTTTTCATATAAATCACTAATTAAATTTTTCAATTGTTTTTTACCAAAAGTAACTCCATAATTTCTTGCTTCTTCTGGTAACATTTCATTAAATAAAATTCTTCCTGGAGTTGTTTCTATTAATTCTCCATTTATTCTTACTTTTATTATACTATGAGTATCTAGTACTTTTATTTGATAAGCAGTTATTACTTGATCTATATTAGAGAAAACTTTACCTTCGCCTTTAGAACCTTTTTTCTCTTTTGTCATATAATAACATCCCATAACCATATCTTGTGATGGTACTGCTATTGGTTGTCCATTAGCAGGAGATATTATATTATTAGGCGCTAACATTAAAAGTTTTGCTTCCATTATTGCTTCTGGTGAAAGCATTAAATGTACTGCCATTTGATCTCCATCGAAATCAGCATTAAATGCTGAACATACTAGTGGATGAAGTCTTATAGCTTTTCCTTCAATAAGTACTGGTTCAAATGCTTGAATTGATAATCTATGTAATGTAGGAGCTCTGTTTAATAATACAGGATGATCTTGAATTACATCTTCTATTACATCCCATACTTTATCGTCAGCTTCTTCTACAAGTTTTTTAGCAGTTTTTATGTTAGTTGCTATTTCTCTTTTTACTAGCTCTCTCATTATAAATGGTTTATATAATTCTAATGCCATTTTTTTAGGAATTCCACATTGATTCATCTTTAAACTAGGTCCAACAACAATAACAGATCTTGCTGAATAGTCTACCCTTTTTCCTAATAAATTTTGTCTAAATCTTCCTTGTTTTCCTTTAAGCATATCAGAAAGAGATTTTAATTCTCTATTATTTTGAGTAACAACTGGTTTTCCTCTTCTACCGTTGTCAATCAGAGCATCTACTGCTTCTTGTAACATTCTTTTTTCATTTTTTACAACGATTTCAGGTGCATTTATATCCATCAATCTTTTTAATCTATTATTTCTATTTATAACTCTTCTATATAAATCATTAAGATCAGATGTAGCAAATCTCCCTCCATCTAATTGAACCATTGGTCTAAGGTCAGCTGGTATAACTGGCAGTTCTCTTAATATCATCCAATCAGGTCTATTACCAGAATTAATAAAATCTCTTACAATTTTTAATCTTTTAACAATTTTTTTTCTTTTTTGTGCTGAATTTACTTCTTCTAACTCTTTTTCTAATTCTTTATGAAGCGCTCCTAAATTTAATGTTTTTAAAAGCTTTAATATAGCTTCTGCTCCCATTTTTGCTTCTATTTTAGTTTTATATTGTTGCTTATATAATTTGTACTCTCTTTCAGTTAATATTTTCCCTACTTTTACAGAGCTTTCATGACTTTCTGTTACTATATATCTAGCAAAATATAATACAGATTCTAATTCTTTAGGACTAATTCCTAAAATTAAACTCATTTTATTAGGAGTACCTTTTGAATACCAAATATGAGATACAGGGGCAGCCAATGATATATGCCCCATTCTTTCTCTTCTTACTTTAGATTTAGTTACTTCTACTCCACATTTCTCACAAACTAAACCTTTATATCTCATTCTTTTATATTTTCCACAAGCACATTCCCAATCTTTGGTTGGTCCAAATATTCTTTCACAGAATAAACCTTCCATTTCAGGATTAAGTGTTCTATAGTTTATAGTTTCAGGTTTTTTTACCTCTCCATAAGACCATTCTCTTATTTTTTCTGGAGAAGCTAACCTAATTCTAATACGATCAAACTTTTTTATATTCATATAATATAAAGCCTCCTTAAAAAAGTTCTTTAACTTCTTTTTATATTATTACTTTTCATTTTTTTTCAAATCTGCTAAAGAAAACTCTGTAATTTCATCTTCTTTTAAACTTTCTCTATCTATATCAATAACATCTCCATCATCAGTAAATAGTTCTACATCTAATGCCAATGACTGGAATTCTTTTAATAATACTCTAAATGATTCTGGAATATCTGGATCTGGCATTTCTTCACCTTTTACTATTGCTTCATAAGTTTTTGTTCTTCCTACAACATCATCTGATTTTACTGTTAACATTTCTTGTAATATATTTGATGCCCCATATGCTTCAAGTGCCCAAACTTCCATTTCTCCTAATCTTTGTCCTCCAAATTGAGCTTTTCCTCCTAAAGGTTGCTGAGTAACTAAAGAATATGGTCCTATTGCTCTTGCATGCATTTTATCTTCTACTAAATGATGAAGTTTTAACATATACATTCTACCTACAGTTACCGGATTATCAAATTTTTCTCCAGTTCTTCCATCATATAATGTTACTTTTCCATTTCTATTAAATCCAGCTTTCTCTAAATAATCTTTTATTTGTTCTTCTGAAGCACCATCAAATACAGGAGTCGCAATATGTGTTCCACCATTTAAATTTCCCATTGCAAGTCCTAAATGTACTTCTAATACCTGCCCTATATTCATACGCGAAGGTACTCCTAAAGGATTAAGTAATATATCTAAATGTGTTCCATCTTCTAAGAAAGGCATATCTTCTGCTGGAAGTACTCTTGAAACAACTCCTTTATTTCCATGTCTACCAGACATTTTATCTCCAACATTTATCTTTCTTTTTTCAGCAACAAATATTCTTATTACCTTATTTACACCAGCTTTTAATTCATCGCCATTTTCTCTAGATAATTCTAAAACTTCTACTACCGTCCCTTTAGAACCATGTGGCATTCTTAATGAAGTATCTCTTACATCTCTAGCTTTTTCACCAAATATAGCTCTTAAAAGTTTTTCTTCTGCAGGTGGTTCAGTTTCTCCTTTTGGAGTAGTTTTACCTACTAATATATCTCCTGGTCCTACCTCTGCACCTACTCTAATAACACCATTTTCATCAAGATTTCTAAGTGCTTCTTCACTTACATTTGGTATTTCTCTAGTAATTTCTTCATCTCCAAGCTTTGTTGATCTTGCTTCTGTTTCATATTCATCTATATGGATAGATGTAAACACATCTTCTTTTCTTAATCTATCAGATATTAATATCGCATCCTCGAAGTTATATCCTTCCCACGGCATAAATGCTAATAAAATATTTCTTCCAAGCGCTAAATCTCCACCTTGAGTTGCAGGTCCATCTGCTAAAATAGTTCCTACATTAACTTCTTCACCTAAATCAACTAAAGGCTTTTGATGTAAACACATAGCTTGGTTTGATCTTTCAAAATTAAGTAATCTATAAGTATGTTCTTTACCTTTTTCATCTTCTATAACTACTTTTTTTGCATCTACAGCTACTACTTTACCTTTTACTTTAGATGTAACAACTGCTCCAGAATCTACTGCAACTTTTCTTTCCATACCAGTTCCTATATATGGAGCCTCTGTTCTAAGTAATGGTACTGCTTGCCTTTGCATGTTTGATCCCATTAATGCCCTATTAGCATCATCATGTTCTAAAAACGGTATTAATCCAGCTGAAACAGATACAACTTGTTTTGGAGAAACATCTAAATAATTTACTTTTTCTCTAGGTACATGAGTTATTTCATGTCCATATCTACAAACTGCTTCTTTTTCCAACATTCCATTTTCATCTACTTTTGTATCTGCTTGGGCAATAAATAATCCTTCTTCTTCATCTGCTGCTAAGTAAACAATTTCATCAAATAATGCTTTTCCATTTTCTACTTTTACAAATGGTGTCTCAACAAATCCGTATTTATTAACTTTTGCATAAGTTGCTAATGAACCAATAAGTCCTATATTTGGTCCTTCTGGAGTCTCTATTGGACATATTCTACCATAATGTGAATCATGTACGTCTCTTACCTCAAATCCAGCTCTTTCTCTCGAAAGTCCTCCTGGTCCAAGTGCTGATATTCTTCTTTTATGCGTAAGTTCAGCTAACGGATTTGACTGATCCATAAATTGTGATAATTGTCCACTTCCAAAGAAATCTAAAATTAACGCATTTAATGGTCTTGTATTTAATAAACTCTGTGGCGTAAGACTTGCTGCTTCTTGAACAGTCATTTTCTCTTTAATCATTTTTGTCATTTTAGCCATTCCGCTTCTTATTTGCATAAGAAGTAGTTCTCCTACACCTCTAACACGTCTATTTGATAAATTATCTATATCATCTGTATTTCCTGTTCCATTTATTAATTTTTTTAAATAATTAACAGTTGTTACTACATCATCTTTTGTAAGTAAAACCTGTTTTTCTGGAAGATTTAATTTAAGTCTTTTATTCATTTTATATCTTCCAACAACTGCTAAATCATATCTTTGAGGATTAAAGAACATTTGTCTAATCAAAGATCTAGCACTGTCAACTGTAACTAAATCCCCAGGTCTTAATTTTCTAAAAACTTCTAATACTGCTTCATCACTATTTTTACTATTATCGTGAATTATAGAATTAGCTAGAACTTTATCTTCTGGTTTTACTTCCCAAAATAGTATCTCATCAATACCTAAATTAATTAATTTATTAACTGTTTCTTCATCTATAACTTTTTCTGATTCTAAAATTACTTCTCCAGTTTCTTCGTCATAAATTTCTTCTTTTAAAAAACTTCCTTCTAATTTTGTTCTTAACACTTCTAATAATTCTTCTCTAGAATCATATTTTGCTATATATTCTTTCAAAGATAAAGATTTCGTTTCAAAAAATTCTTCTAATATTTCAGTGTTAGTATTAAAAAATTCAACTGCTTTTAAAAATACAGTTGCTAATACTTTTTTCTTTCTATCAATTTTTACATTTAAAAAATCATTTTTATCAGTTTCAAACTCTAACCAAGTTCCTTTATACGGTATTATTTTCCCTACAAAAAGATCTTTACCAGTTTGGATATTCATTTCTTTATTAAAAGATACCCCTGGTGATCTATGTAGCTGCGAAACAACAACTCTTTCCGCTCCATTTATAATGAAAGTAGCTCTTTCTGTCATTAAAGGAATTTCACCAAAATAAACAAGTGATTCTTGTATCTCATCTCCAGCTTTTTTATTTACTAGTCTAAGCTTTACTTTAAGAGAGGCTGAGTATGTTTTTCCTCTTTTTTTACACTCTAATTCATCATTTAATGGAAATTCATTTTCATGAAGTTCATACCACATATACTCTAATTTTATATCTCCATTAGATGATTCTATTGGAAACATTTCCCTAAAAGCTTGCTCTAATCCTTTATTCTCTCTATTATTTGGAGCTTTCTTAGCTTGTATAAAATCTTCGTATGAGCTAAGCTGGAATTCTAAAAAGTGTGGCATTTCCCCCCTCTCTTTAATTCTTCCAAAATTCAATCTCTCGATCAATTTACTCATTAAGATTCTCACCCCTCATATAGTATTTACATTTAATAATTAATAAAATTTGTGTATAAAATAAACAAATCTCACCAATTATTAAATAATTATTAAAATAAGACTAATAAGGCACTCCTAAAGAAGTGCCTTATTCTGTTATTTTAGCATGATTATTTAACTTCTACTTTTGCTCCTGCTTCTTCTAATTGTTTTTTAACTTCTTCAGCTTCATCTTTAGAAACAGCTTCTTTAATTGTTCCACCAGCTTCTACTAATTCTTTAGCTTCTTTTAAGCCTAATCCAGTTATTCCTCTAACTGCTTTGATTACGTTGATTTTTTTAGCTCCTGCTTCAACTAAAACTACGTCAAATTCAGTTTTTTCTGCTGCAGCTTCTCCTGCTACTGCTCCTGCTACTGCTACTGGTGCAGATGCAGTTACACCAAAGTGCTCTTCTAATGCTTCTACTAATTCTTTTAATTCTAATACAGACATTGCTTCTAAATCTTTTATAAATTCTTCTTTGTTAAATGCCATTTTTAATTATTCCTCCTTAAATATTTTATTTTTTTATTTATACTATAATTAAGCTATTAAGCTTCTTTTGTGTCTGCTATTGCATTGAATGCATAAGCAAGTTTTCTTACTGGACCTAACATTCCATTTAATACCATAGAAAGTAGTTGTTCTCTTGAAGGTAGTTTTGCTAAAGCTTCTATTGTAGCTACATCTGCTTTTTTACCTTCAACTAAACCAGCTTTAATATTGAAAAAATCACCTTTAGTTTTTCCAAACTCATAGATAACTTTAGCTGGCGATACTGGATCTTCCCCTAATGCGAAAGCAGTAGTACCATTTAGTTCTTCTTCAAAATCAGCTTCTATTCCAGCTTCTTTTAAAGCTAATTTAAATAATCTGTTTTTAGCTACAAAATAATCAACACCAGCTTCTCTAGTTTGTTTTCTTAATTGATCTGCTTCTACAGCTGATAAGCCTTTATAATCAACCATTATAACTGCTTGAGAAGCTTTGATTTTTTCTGCTAATTCAGCAACTATTTGTTTTTTAGCATCATTTGCCATTCCCATTTCACCTCCTCTTAATAAAAAACCTCCGTCCCAAAGACAAAAGACGAAGGTTGCAAGTAATTAAGGTTCGGTCTATCTTATAAACCTTAACCTCGGTAGGATTTTTAAGTTTACACCCCTACTGTCTTTGGCTTAGTTTTTATATTTTAAATATAAAATTTTATAACTCTTTTGATAAAACTATTGGATCAATTTTTATTCCTGGTCCCATAGTTAATGATACAGCAACTGTTCTTAAGTATTGCCCTTTAGATGCTGAAGGTTTTAATCTATTTATTTCTGCCATAAATGCTTTAAAATTTTCTTCTAATTTAGCTACTTCAAAATCAGCTTTACCAATTGGTACATGAATAGAACCTAATTTATCTACTCTAAATGCTAATTTTCCTTTTTTAAATTCTTGAACAGCTGTAGCTATATCTGCAGTTACTGTTCCAGATTTAGGATTAGGCATTAAACCTTTAGTTCCTAATATTCTTCCTAGTCTACCTAATTTAGGCATCATATCTGGAGTAGCTATAACTATATCAAAGTCAAACCACCCTTGTTGAATTTTTGCAATATATTCATCTGCTCCCGCATAATCTGCTCCTGCTTCTAAAGCTTTATCAATGTTTTCACCTTGAGTTATTGCTAAAATTTTTACAATTTTACCTGTTCCATGAGGTAGTACAACAGTACCCCTCACTTGTTGATCAGCATGTCTAGGGTCTACCCCTAATCTTAATGCAACTTCAACTGTTTCCACAAATTTAGCAGTTCTTGTTTTCGTTACCAATTCTAAAGCTTCATTAGCTGTATATAATTTAGTTTTATCAACTAATTTTGCTATTTCTAAATATTTTTTACCTCTTTTTTTCGCCATTCTTTCCTCCTTTTGTGGTTAAACGGATTTATCCTACCACTAAATTCACATCTTTCATCTATAATATAAGCAATTAGTCTTCTATTTTTACTCCCATACTTCTACATGAACCAGCTATCATTCTCATAGCAGATTCTAAATCAGCAGCATTTAAGTCAGGCATTTTTGTTTCTGCTATTTCTTGTAATTTAGCTTTTGATATTGTTCCAGCTTTTTCAGTTATAGAATTCGAAGCTCCTTTTGATATACCAGCAGCTTTTTTTATTAAATCTGATGCTGGTGGAGTTTTTAATACAAAGCTAAAACTTCTATCTTTGTACACACTAATTTCTACAGGAATTACAAATCCCATTTTATCTTGTGTTTTAGCATTAAACGCTTTACAGAATTCCATTATATTAACACCGTGTTGTCCTAAAGCAGGCCCTACAGGTGGTGCTGGATTCGCTTTCCCAGCTTGTAATTGTAATTTTATTTTTCCTACTACTTCTTTTGCCATTTTATATTTTTACACCTCCGTAATATTCGTGGTAATAATGATTTCTCTCCCACAAAAAGGTATTAAACCTTTTCAACTCCATCAAACTCTACTTCTACTGGAGTCATTCTTCCAAATATATCTATCATTACTTTTACTTTTTTGTGATCGAAGTCAATATTAGATACTTTGCCTTCACTACCTTCAAAACTTCCTTCAATTATTCTCACAACATCATCAATGTCGTAATCTAAATTTATTTTAGGTTCGCTTTTTTTCTCTGTTTCTAACCCTATCATTGCAAATAATTTATGTACTTCATCATCTTCCATAGGAATAGGTTCTGCTCCAACTCCAACAAATCCAGTTACTCCATTTGTATTTCGAATAACGTACCATGCATCACTATCTACTCTGTATCCAATTCCTTCGTTATTCTCTTCTTTTTCAGCTAACATCTCTACCATTACATATCCAGGAAATATTTTTCTAGAGACAACTTTTTTCTTACCTCTTCTCATCTCTACGCTTTCCTCTTCTGGCACGATTATTCTAAAAACTTTATCCGAAAGATTTAAAGTTTCTATTCTTTTTTCAAGATCTGTTTTAACTTTTTTTTCGTAACCAGAATATGTATGGATAATATACCATTTTTTTTCAAATTTTAAACCATTAATTTCCATTACTTATCCTCCAAAAATGGTAGATAGCTTTTCAATAAATTTCGAAAATGCTAAATCAAAAACACCTATGTAAATACTAACAAAAACACTTATTATAGCCACTAATAAAGTAGCATTTGCTATTTCTTCTGTTTTAGGCCATCGTACCTTTTTTATTTCATCATTTATTTCTTTAAAAGTTTTTCTTATAGAAGCCATACACACGCCACCTTTTAATTTAAAATGGCAGGTCAAGAGGGACTCGAACCCCCAACCCTCGGTTTTGGAGACCGATGCTCTACCAATTGAGCCATTGACCTGCATGCTTTCAATTTATTTTAGTAAAACTTTGTCAATTTTTTTATTTTTTAACTTCTTTATGTACTGTAGCTTTTTTGTCAAATTTACAATATTTTTTAAGTTCTAATCTTTCTGGTGTGTTTTTTTTGTTTTTACTTACACTATAGTTTCTTCTTTTGCATTCTGTACATTCTAATAATACATTTACTCTCATTTTACACCTCCATTTAAATCGGAATTCTGTTTTTCCTCCCATACCATATAATTTGGTGTGGTATATTGACTTTAAACGTCAAGTCGCAAAGTATAATACCACATTTGATTTTATTTGTCAATGTTTTTTTTACTCATTTTTTTAGATTTTTCTACACATTTTTCCATTGCTGATATTACTGCACTTCTTAATCCTTTTTTTTCTAATTCCGCTACTGCTTCTATAGTCGTTCCTCCAGGCGAACACACTTTATCTTTTAATAATCCTGGATGTTCTCCTGTTTCTAATATCATTTTTGCTGCTCCCATTACTGTTTGTGCTGCAAATTTATATGCCATATCTCTATTCATACCATGAAGTACTGCTCCATCCGCCATTGCTTCAATAAACATATATACATAAGCAGGAGCACTTCCACTCACTGCTATTACTGTATCTATTAACTTTTCTTCTACAATTTCAGATTTTCCAAAACTATTTATTATTTTTTTAGTTTTTTCTAATTCTTCATTTGTTATGTTTGCATTTATAGATATAGAACTCATTCCCATTCCTATAAGTGCAGGTGTATTCGGCATAACTCTTACTACTTTTTTATCACTACCTATAACATTTTCTATTGTTGATATTAGTACCCCTGCAGCTATACTAATTATTATTTTATTTCCAATTATGGTTTTTATATCACCTAAAATATTTTCTATGATATTAGGCTTTACTGCTAATAATATATAATCTGCATATTTGATCGTGTCTATAATAGTTCCTTCTTTTTTGAAGTTTATTAAATATTTTTGACCTATTAATTGTTCTTTTTCTTTGTTTTTGTCATATATAAAAATATTTTCCCTAGCAGTTAATTTCGAATTAATTATCCCTGCTAAAATTGCTTCACCCATATTTCCACAACCAATAATAGCTATTTTCATTTTTCCCCCTTCTTTCTATTCTCTAATTTGTCCATTCCCTCTAATTATATATTTTAAACTTGTTAATTCATTTATCCCCATAGGCCCTCTTGCATGAAGCTTTTGTGTGCTTATACCTATTTCTCCTCCAAAACCATATTCGCCACCATCTGTAAATCTTGTAGATGTATTGACATATACCGCAGCAGCATCTACTTCATTTAAAAATTTCTCTGCGTTATTATAATTTTCAGTAATTATTGATTCAGAATGCATACTTCCATATTTATTTATATGCTCAATTGCTTCTTGCAAATTTTCTACTGTTTTTATTGATATAATCAAATCCAAATATTCTGTTTCCCAATCTTCTTCTGTTGCTTCTATTGCTTTAGTCAAATATTTAATACTTTGTTCATCTGCTCTTATTTCAACATTTTTTTCTACTAAAGCTTTTTCTAAATCCGGCAATACTTCTTCTAATTTGTCTTTATTAATTAAAATAGTTTCAATAGCATTACATACACCTGGTCTTTGTGCTTTTGCATTTACTGCAATTTTTATTGATTTTTCTTTATCTGCAAACTCATCTATATATAAATGGCATAATCCTGCCCCAGTTTCTATCATTGGAATAGTCGCATTTGCTTGTATAGCTTTTTTTAACCCTTTTCCACCTCTAGGAATTATTACATCTATATACTCATTTAATGTTATAAGTTCTTGTACAAGCTCTCTTTCTGTTCTCTCCACTAGTTGTACAGCTCCTTCTGGAAGACCATACTTTTCTCCTGCTTTAACAAATATTTCTTTTAATACTTTATTTGAATAAAGAGCATCACTTCCACCTCTAAGAATTATTGAATTTCCTGATTTTAAAGCTAAAGCCCCTGCATCTATTGTAACATTTGGTCTTGATTCAAAAATCATAGCAATAACTCCAAGTGGTACTCTTACTTGGGTTATGCTCATACCTTTTTTATGTTTAAATCCTTTTTCTATTTTCCCAATAGGATCTGTAAAATCTGCTATCTGTCTTACTCCTTCTGCCATAGACTTTATTCTAGCATCAGTTAATGTAAGTCTATCTATAAATGCTTTTGACAGTCCTTTTTTTTGACCAGCTTCTAAATCTTTTTTATTTTCTTTTTTTATATATTCTGCATTTTTTAATAATTCTTCTGCTAGATTATATAAAATATTATTTTTAATTTCTGTACTCATTGTAGCTAAAATCTTTGAAGCTTTTTTTGCTTTTTTCCCAAGATTTAAAATATAATCACTCATAGTAACCTCCTTAATCTATATACATATTATCTATATGTATTACTTCATCATAATCTTTATATCCCAATATTTCTTCTATTTCATCACTTTTTTTCCCTATTATTTTACTTAATTCTTCTGAAGAATAATTTATGAGTCCTACTCCTTTTTCATTATTTTCCATATCTTTTATTAAAATACTACTTCCTTTTTCAAAATGTCCTTCAAGCTTTTTTATTCCAATCGCTAATAAACTCTTATGTTTTTTTATAGCTTTTACTGCACCATTATCAATATAAATTACTCCTTCTTTTTTACTACTATACTTTATCCAATGTTTTTTATGATTCAATTTTTTATCTTTTGATTTGAAATATGTTCCTATCTCTTTTCCATCTACTATATCAATTAGATTGTATGGTTTTTCTCCATGAGCTATTATCATAGCTATCCCAAAATTAGTACATATTTCTGCAGCTTTTATTTTTGTTGCCATTCCTCCAGTTCCAAACTTACTTCCTGCACCTTTTGCTAGTTTTTTTATATTCCCATCTATTTTTTCTACCGTTTTAATAAGTTTTGCACTTTTATTTTCTTTTGGATTATCATCATAAAGTCCATCTATATCAGATAAAATTATTAGTAAATCTGCTTCAACAATGGCTGATACATACGCTGATAAACTATCATTATCCCCTACTTTTATCTCATCTATTACAATTACATCATTTTCATTAATTATTGGTATTATTCCTTTTTCAAGTAATACTCTCATACTATTTCTTGCATTTATATATCTTTCTCTATTACTAAAATCATCCATAGTTAAAAGAACTTGAGCTACATTTTTACTATATTCTGAAAAAAATTTTTGATAGAGATGAATAAGCGCCACTTGTCCTACTGCTGCAAGTGCTTGTTTTTCAGGAATAGTTTTAGGTCTATTTTTATATCCTAATTTTCCCATTCCAGCTCCAATAGCTCCAGAACTAACTAATGTAACTTTGTATCCTCTATTCATAAGCTCTACTATGTATCTTACTATCTTTTCTATTCTTACTAAATTAAGATGTCCATTTTCATAAGTAAGAGTAGAACTGCCTATTTTTATTACAATATTTTTAACATCAGCTATTTTTCTCAAATCATCACCCTTTTAATAAATAAATTAATAAAAAAATTAGGAGACTGAAAAGTTTATTTTAATATAATAAATTTAATATTAATCTTTAAATAAAGATTTTTTAATTAAAGTTATACTATACTTTTCAGCCTCGTTTTTTATTTTACAACTATGTTTACTATTTTCCCAGGAATAACAATTATTTTTATTATATTTTTATCTTCTGTATATTTTTTTACATTTTCTACTTCTAATGCCATTTTTTCTATAAGTTCTTTATTATTAATATTAGCTTTTTCTACTAATATAGTTCCTCTTAGTTTTCCATTTACTTGAACAGCTATATTCATTTCGTCTTCTTCAGTTAATTTTTCTATATATTCTGGCCAATTTTCTTCAAATAAATATGTTATTTTTCCTATTTCCTTCCAAAGTTCTTGTGTAATATGTGGTGCAAATGGTGAAAGTAGTAATACTGTTTTTAGTAATAATTCAGTAAATATTTTTTTTGATTCTGATGATTCTTCTTTGTTTATTACATTTACTGAATAATCTTGTATATCATTTAAAAGTTCCATTATAGCAGCTATAGCTGTATTAAAATGATAGTTATCTTCTATACTTTCAGTTACTTTTTTTATTGTTTGATGTAATTTTCTTAATACTTTTTTATCCACTTTTGATATATTACTATAATTTATTTCTTTTGTATTAAAATGTTTTTTATTTTCTATAACTAATTTCCATATTCTTGATAAAAATCTATTTGCTCCTGCAAGACCGTTTTCATTCCATTCAAGTTCTTTTTCTGGTGGAGCTGCAAACATACTAAATAATCTTGCTGTATCACTACCGTATTCATTTATAATATGAAGTGGATCAACACCATTATTTTTAGATTTTGACATTTTTTCTACTTTTACTATAAGTTCTTCACCAGTTTCTTTTGAATAAGCTTTTTCTCCTTTTAATTCAACTTCTTTAGGATACAAATATCTATTTTCATTTTTAGAATAATATGATGGTCCAAGTACCATTCCTTGAGTTAACAATCTTTTAAATGGTTCATTTGTTGATAAAAGTCCTAGATCTCTAAGAACTTTATGAAAAAATCTTGCATATAATAAATGCATTACTGCGTGTTCTATCCCACCTATATATTGATCAACCGGCGACCAACCATTAGCTATTTCTTTTTCAAAAGGTAAATTTTCATTTTTAGGGTCAGTATATCTTAAAAAGTACCAAGAAGAATCTACAAATGTATCCATTGTATCAGTTTCTCGTTTTGCTTTTCCTCCACATACTGGACAAATAGCATTTTTAAATGTTTCTGAAGTTTCTACTGGATTCCCATTTCCAGTAAACTTTACATCTTCTGGAAGTTTTACCGGTAAATTTTCATCTTTTTCTAATACTTCTCCACACTTTTCACAGTATAATACAGGAATAGGTGTTCCCCAATATCTTTGTCTTGAAATTCCCCAATCTTTTAATCTATATTTAATTGTTCTTTCACCAAAATTATTAGTTTCTAAATATTCCGCAATTTTAGTAATAGCTATTTTATTATCAAGATCATTAAATTCACCTGAATTAATTAAAACACCTTTATCAATAAAAGCATTTTCCATTTCTTCTGCTTTTAAGTCTATTTTTTCTTTTGTCTTTTTATCAATAGGAGTTATTACTACTTTTATTGGAAGATTATATTTTTTAGCAAACATAAAATCTCTTTCATCATGTGCTGGAACAGCCATTACAGCTCCAGTACCATAATTCATAAGTACATAATCTCCTATCCATAAAGGTACTTTTTCATTATTTATAGGATTTATAACATATTTTCCTGTAAATACTCCATTTTTTTCTTTTCCTTCAGCTGTTCTAGTAATCATATCTTGATTCATCATATTCTCAACTTCTGTTTTAATACTTGGATTATCTTTTAATATAAGTTCATTAACTAAAGGATGTTCTGGTGCTAATACACAATAAGTTACACCATATAAAGTATCTGCTCTCGTTGTAAACACCGGTATTTCTATATCACTATTTTCTAATTTAAACTTAACTTCTGTACCAAATGATTTACCTATCCAATTTTTTTGCATAGTAAGAACTTTATCTGGCCATCCACCTTTTAATTCTTTATGCCCTTCTAATAATTCATCTGCATAATCTGTTATTTTAAAAAACCATTGTTCTAATTCTTTTTGAACTACATCTGTTTTACTATGTCTCCAACATTTCCCATCTTCTACTTGTTCATTTGCAAGTACTGTTTGACAATCAGGACACCAATTTACAAGTGATTTTTTCTTATAAACTAATCCTTTTTCATACATTTTTTTAAATATCCATTGATTCCATTTATAATAATCATCTCTATAACTCGCTATTTCTCTATCCCAGTCATAAGAGAGTCCTAATTTTTTTAATTGATTTTTCATTGTTGCTATATTTGATGCTGTCCATTTTTCTGGATGTGCTCCATTTTGAATAGCTGCATTTTCAGCAGGCAATCCAAAAGAATCCCAACCAATTGGATGAAGGATATTAAACCCTTTCATTTTTTTATATCTTGCTATAACATCTCCTATAGTATAATTTCTTACATGCCCCATATGAAGATTTCCTGAAGGGTAAGGTAACATCTCTAAAACATAGTAGTTTTCTTTTCCTTCTACTTTATTTTCTGTTTTAAAAAGATTTTTTTCTTCCCAATCTTTCTGCCATTTCTTTTCAATCTCTTTAAAATTATATTCCTTCACCAATATTCACTCCTTAATTTTATTAATTTTTATACCATTCAATATATCATAATTATTTTTTTTAGACAAGTATTATTTGACCTATACTTTTTATAAAAAAACATAATTTAAAGACTTGACATTTGCCAAGTCTTAATTAAAAAAATATTAATTTTCTCTATAATTTTTTATCCACATTTCACTTTTTCTTTTTATTCTTTGTATTGCATTATCTACTGATTTTACTTTTTTATTAAGTTTTTCAGCTATATCTTTGTATGTAAGTCCCATTACCATATATCTAAAAACTTCTTTTTCAAAATTACTTAAATTTTCATTTAAGTAATTTTTTAATCCTTCTACTTGTTCTTTTGTTAAAAACAACTCTTCTGGATCATATGATATATAAGATTCTAATCCACGATTATAGCTAACTTCTCTATTTTCTTCTTTTTCCCCCATTATTCCTACTGCATTATTAAGAACTATATTTTTTTGAGAATTTGCTGTTTTTATTGCTGTAATTAGTTGCCTTTTTATACATATTGATGCAAAAGTTTTAAAAGAAGCTAATTTATTTTTGTCATATCCCCTTATAGCTTTTAATAATCCTATCATCCCTTCTTGAATCAAATCATCTTTATCAGCACCCATTAAAAAGTAATTTTTCGATTTCAAAAAAACAAAATTTTTATATTGTGTAAAAATTTCATTTATTGCTTCAGCATCACCATATTTAGCTTGTTCTATTAATTCATCACTAATTTCATTTACAATAGTCATACTTAGGCCACCCCATTATATATTTTTTGATATTTCTGATAACAAAATCCCTGTTGCTACAGAAACATTTAATGAATTAATTTTCCCTTTCATTGGAATTTTTATTAATTTATCGCATTTTTTTTGTGTTTTAAATCTCATTCCAAATCCTTCACTGCCTAATACTAGTGCAATTTTCCCTTTATATGATTCTTCGTGATAAAAAGTCTCTCCTTTTCCATCAGCACCATAAACTATATAATCTATTTTTTTTAAATTATCAATTGCTTCCGATAAATTATTCACTACTGATATAGGGACATATTCAATAGCACCTGTAGAAGTTTTAACTACTGTTTCATTTATTTTTACTGCGCCTTTTTGTGGTAAAATAATCGCATCTACTCCAAAAATTTCTGCACTTCTAATTATTGCTCCTAGATTACGCGGATCTTGCACTCCATCTAATAATAAAATAATACTTTTATCTTTTTTCGCCATCTTTTCTATTAACTCTAAAAAATCAATATAATAATCATAATCTTCTATATAAGCTATAACCCCTTGCGAATTTTCATATCTTTTATTTATTTTTTTTATTTTAGTATTATTTTTTTTTGCTAATTCTATTAATTCATTTTTTGTATTTTCATTTAATCCATTATAAATCTCAATATGATTAAGTTTTGTTCTTTTTATTAATAACTCTCTTACTGGATTTATCCCTATTATTTTTTTCATTATATTATATCTACCTTTACCCTTTCTATATTTGCACCTATATTTTTTAATTTTTCTTCTAATTTCTCATATCCTCTATCTATATGATAAATTCTTTGAACTAAAGTTTCTCCTTCTGATAATAATCCTGCTATAACTAACGCAGCTCCTGCTCTTAAATCAGAAGCCATTACTTCTGCGCCACTAAAATTAATGTTTCCTTTTATTATAGCAATATTCCCGTCTATTTTTATATCTGCTCCCATTCTATTTAACTCGGATACATGCATAAATCTATTTTCAAAAATTGTTTCTTTTATCTCGCTTGTTCCATTTGAAAAACATAACAAAGTCATTAATTGTGCTTGTAGGTCTGTTGGAAATCCCGGGTAGGGCATAGTTTGAACTCTTATAGGTTTTGGTTTTTCTATTTCACCTTTTACATAAAAAACTCCATTATTTTCATTTAATTTATATCCAATTTCTTCTAATTTTAATATAAATCCTTCAAGATGTTCTATCTTAAAATCTGTTACTCCTACTTTTCCTTTTGAAAGAGCTGATAGTACTAAAAACGTTCCTGCTTCTATTCTATCTGGAATAATACTATATTCTACCGCTTTTAATTTGTCTACACCTTCTATTTCTATTCTACTACTACCTATACCTCTAATTTTAGCACCCATTTTATTTAAAAAATTACATAAATCATCTATCTCTGGTTCTCTTGCTGCATTTTCAATTACTGTAATTCCTTTTGCTCTTACTGCTGCCATAATTATATTTTCTGTTGCCCCGACACTCGGAAAATCTAAAATCACATTATTTCCTATTAATTCTTCTGATATTGCTTCTACATATCCATGTGATATTTCTATTTTTGCTCCTATAGCTTCAAATCCTTTTAAATGTAAATCAACTGGTCTAGTACCTATTGCACAGCCACCAGGAAGAGATACTTTTGCTTTTTGACTATGACTAAGCATAGGTCCCATTACCAAAAATGATGCTCTCATAGTTTTTACCAAATCATAAGTTGCTTCGATATTTTTTATTCCGTTATTTATTATTTTATAGCTATTTTTAGATATTTTTTCTACTTCTAATCCTAATTTTTCTAATAATTTAAACATTGTACGTACATCTTTTAAGCTTGGTACATTTTTTAAAATATATTCTCCTTCTGCAATAAGAGTTGCTGCTAAAATTGGTAATGTTGCATTTTTTGAACCACTTACATTTAAAACTCCTTCCAATTTGCTTCCACCAATAATTTTATATGCATCCATTAAAAAATTCCTCCTAAGCACTATTTTTTATTTTTTATCTTACAAATTGGACATTTTATACCTATTAATTTATCCAAAAAATTTATTTTTTTAAATTCATCTAAATATTGAGGAAGTTTTTCTTCTACTTCTTCATAACAATCTAAACAAATTTTTTTACCTCTATTTTTACTAAAAACTTCACCCAGTCCTGCATCTATAAAATCTTGATCCATATCACGAATAACTACATTTTCTTTTATTTCATCAAGTGCATCTTTAGCTGCTACTATTAATCCTATATCTCCTATATATGAAATTCCATCAACAAGTTGATATTTTATATTTGCTTTCTCTGCTGCTTCTATATATGGTTTTAATTTTTTTAATTCTAAATCTCTGCTCATTTTTAAAATATACGCTTCTTTGGTATTTATTGCATCTATTATTTCTTGATATACATCATCTTCTAAAATTTGATCTTTTTTTAATGCTGCAATAACTCTCTCTTTGTATTCACCTAAATATAAACTTTTTTCATTTTGTGTTTTTAAAAATTGTTTTTTTCTTTCTTCTAATTCATTATGCATTCTAGCCCCTCTTTAATTCAATATATTATTTTACAATTTTATTATAACATATTTTTATTTATTTGCAATAGTGATAGATTATTAAAAAATAATAAAAAAAAGACTGCTAAATCAGTCTTTTCTATAAAAATAAATTATTTATGATATTTTTTATTTTTTGATACAATATCACCCCAAACAGCCATAGTTATAATAAGACCTTTTATTATAAGTTGGTATGATTCTGGTAATCCTAAAAGACTCATTCCATTATTTAATATACTTATTATAAATATACCTAATAATGTACCAAAAGTCCCACCTATTCCACCTGATAAGCTTGTTCCACCTATAGCAACTGCTGTAATTGCATCTAATTCCATCATATTCCCTAAACTTGGAGATGCTCCATTCAATCTAGAAGCTAAAATAATACCTGAAAATGCTGCTAAAACTGAAGTTATTATAAAAACTTTCATGTGTACCTTATCTATATCTATACCTGAAAGTCGTGCTGCTTCTCTATTTCCTCCTGCTGCGTATATATCTCTACCAAATTTTGTATTATTTAGTATAAAAATAGAGATTATTATTATGACGCTAAATATTGCTACTGGATTTGGAATCCCTTTGTACATAATAAATATCAAAAATAAAAGTAATATCCCAAATATTTTTAATAATGTATTTTTTATATAACTTTTATTTTTTAGGACTTCTCTTTTTTTTATAGCATAATAAGTAACTTCTATTAATATGTATAATAAACATATAGAAAGTAATATAATTGACCATTTTATTGATATATAACTACCTGCAATTTTAGTAAAATTTTCATTTTTTACAGGTATTGAACTATTTTTTGATATTGTTAATGCCAGTCCTCTAGCAATAGTCATCATTCCTAATGTTACAATAAAAGGCTCCATTTTATACCTTGATATCCAATACCCGTTCCAATATCCTATTAATCCTCCTACAAAAATTAGTGTTAAAATTATTGAAATCCATTCATTTAATCCTTTTTCCATTAATAACGTAACTGTTACTGCAGCTAATCCAACTATAGAGCCTACAGATAAATCTACTCCCCCTAAAAGAATTACTCCCGTCATTCCTACAGCTATTATTCCTACTATTGTACTTTGTCTAATTAAATTACTTAAATTTCTAGCTGTCAAAAAACTATCTGTAACAAGAGATAGAAATAGTACCATTATTAGTAAAATTATCCAGTTCATGTTTTTTTTTAAAAATTTTTCTAGTATTATTTTTTTACTCTTTTTTCTTTTACTTGATACAATTTTATTCATCTATTTCACCTCTTTTAAAGTTACCTGTTGCAAACGCCATTATTTTTTTCTGTGTTGCATTTTCTCTAGTAAATTCTGTTACAATTTCTCCTTCGTTCATTACTAATATTCTATCACTCAATCCTAATAATTCTGGTAATTCTGAAGAAACTAATATAATTGACATTCCTTCTTTTAATAATTTATTAATTATTTTATATATTTCCACTTTTGCTCCTACATCCATTCCTTTTGTAGGTTCATCTAATATAATAATTTTTGGATTTGTTGCCAACCATTTACTAAGTATAATTTTTTGTTGATTTCCTCCACTTAGATTTTTTATAGGTATATTAAGCGACTCTACTTTCACTTTTATTTCTTCTATATATTTTCTAATTAATTTTTTACCTCTATCAAAGTTTAATACTCCTATTTTATTTGATATTTCTCTAAGTAATTTATCTACTGTAATCACATTAAAATTAATATCATTTTCTAAAAACAAACCTTTTTTCATTCTATCTTCTGTTACCATAACAATACCATTTTCTATTGCATCTTTTGGAGATTTTATATTAAGTTCTTTTTTTTCTAATATAATTTCTCCTTCTATCTCACCTTCATAAGCTCCAAATATACTTAACATAAGTTGTGTACGCCCAGCTCCCATTAAGCCTGCTATCCCTAAAATTTCTCCCTTTTTTAATTGAAATGATACATTTTTTACTACATATCTATCATTATATTTCGGATGTTTTAAAAATATATTTCTTACTTCAAATATTTTTTCTCCTATATCTATTGTTTCTTTTGGATACATATCACTTATGTCCCTACCTACCATTTTAGTAATTATTTCATCTAATGTTATCTCTTTTAAATTTTGAACTCTACCTATTAGTGAACCATCTCTAAGTATCGCTATTTTATCTCCTATATATGAATATTCATCAATTTTATGAGAAATATATATAATTGCTACCCCTTTATTTTTTAAATCATTTATTATTTTAAATAATGTTTTTATTTCATTTTCACTAAGTGCACTTGTGGGTTCATCAAATATTATAATATCTGTTTTTTTAGATAAAGCTTTTGCAATAGCTATAATTTGTCTTTGACTAATACTTAAATTTTTAATTTTTTCTTTTACATCAATGTTTTCTATACTTAATTTTTTCAATAATTCTTTTGATTTTAAATATATTCTTTCCCAATCAATAATTCCAAATTTGTTTTTTAATAATCTACCTAAAAATATATTTTCTGCTACACTTAGTTCTTCTACTAAATTAAGTTCTTGTCTAATTACAGCTATTTTTTTTATTTTATTTTCTTTTGTCCTTAAAATATTATCTATATATACTTTTCCAAAATAATAATCATAATCTCCTGAGATAACTTTTATTAAAGTCGATTTTCCTGCTCCGTTTTCTCCAGCTAAAATAAATACTTCTCCATATTTCACTTCTAAACTAATATTATTTAACGCTCTTACTCCTGGAAAATCTTTTATTATATTTTCTACTTTTACAGCTATTTTTTTCATATTTTACCTCTTAATTATATATGTCTTCTCGTTTATGAAAACCATTTTTTATGATTACTTCGTCTATATTATTTTTATTTACTTCATATATAGGAGTAATAATTGTAGGTACACTTTTATAACCATTGTATACTTTTCTATCATATAAAAGTATCTCATCTATATTTGTTTTATCTTTGTATACAACTAATCTATAAGCAGCATAAGCAGCTTTTTCAGCTAAAGGTTTTATAGTTTTATAAATCTCTATTGCTTGTTTACCTTCTGCTACGTATCTAACATTTACAAGATCTGCATCGGCTCCTGCTACAAAGATTTTTCCTACACTATCTAAATTATAGCTTGCAAGTGCTGCTATAACACCTCTTGCTAATCCTGAATTATTACAAATAAATGCATCTATATTATTATTGAATTTTGCCATAAGATTTTCTGTTGTAGTCATAGCTTTGTCACTAGCCCAATTCTCATGTGATTGCTTTGCTACAAGTTTAAGCCCTGGATTTTGAGCTATAACTTTTAATACTCCTTCGCTCATAGCTTTTGCATTTGAATCACCCGGTTGTCCCATTATAAGTGCTACATTCCCTTTGACTTCGCCCCTATACTCTTTAAACCACTTTACCATCGCTTTTGCTTGTAATTCTCCTACTTTCCAACTATCCTGCATTACATGTACATCAACATCACTATTTTCTATCATAGAATCATATCCTACAACTCTTATACCTTCTTTATGTGCTATCTCAACCATATTTGATGCAGTTCCTGTATTAACTGGTTGTAGTACTAGGACATCTATCCCTTTAGCTATCATATTTTCTAATTTTTCCATTTGTAATCTTTCATTATTATTTGCACTATCAAATATAACTTCCATTTTATATTTTTTAGCTGCTTCTTCAAAATATTTTTTATCTTTTATATATCTCTCTTCTTGCATTGTTTTTAATAAAAAGCCTACTTTTACTTTATGAGATTTTTTTAAAAAATTCTCTTTTCTATATTTTAATATAAATAAAAAAGAGAGAATTATGAGAATTAATACAAAAAAATTTTTCATTTCCTCCCCCTTTTATATCTTTAAATATTTTTTTATTTTTTTTAATATATTTTCTTCGTGCAAACTATTTATTTTATGTTTTTTCAAATAGTTTATCCCTTCATTTTTTACAATATTGTCAAGATATATACTATAATGTATCCTATCAGAAATAATACTTACTAAATAATTATTATTTGTAAATGTGGCTATAAAGTCATCACCTTTTTTCCCATTACCTATTAATGCTTTTTCATTATCTACAACTATCATAGTTTTTCTTTCTTTTGAGTTCTTGTCATTAAACCCTATTTCATTAAATGACTCTGGAAAATCTTCATTTACTAGTTCTATTACTTTCTCATTTGTATATACTCTAATATATAAATCTACGTCTTTTTCTACTAATTCTCTAAACTCCTCATAAAAATCTACTAAATTATCATTTGTTTCTATATATAGCTCACTTTCTGCAGAGTATATAAGTGATTTTGCTTTTAAAATAAAATTCATATATCCTTTTAAATTGATAGATTCCACTTTTACTGTATCTTTTTCTTCCATTTTTTCGAATTCTTTTTTTAAAATTTCTGCAGAATTTTTGTATTCAAGGATATATTTTTCTGTTAAATTTTCTATAAGCGTTTTAGGATTTTCTGCTCTATAAACATTAGTTTGCTCTGGTAAGAGAACTATTGCACCTCTTTCATATAAATTATTAAGCGCAGTATATACAGTCCCTCTATTAAGCCCAATAAGTTTTGAGACTTGAGAACCATTTAATTCTCCATATCTTATAAGTGTCATATATACTTGTGCTTCCGCTTTAGAAAAATTAAATGACTTTAATTTTTCTATTATAATATCATTATTCACAGTTACCACTCCCGGTTTGTTGTCTTTTATGCAACAACACTTTTTGCACTATTATTTATACTCTTTATTTGTATTTTTTTCAAGTGTTTTATGTTATATTTATACTTTTTTTTCTTTTTCTAACTCTGCTTGAGTTTTATTTACATAATACGGTTCTATTTTATGGATATTTTCTGCTTCTTTTTTTATACCTAATTCTGCTAATATTGCTGCCCTAGAATATCCTGTACTATTATTTATAATAATCCCTTTATTATTAGTATATTCTAATATTTTCTCTCTATATTTAATAGCACCATCACCTGTAAAAATAAATTCTTCTTTAGAATTTTCAATAATATTTTTTATGAAATCTACTCTATATTCAGATATTTGTTTAATTTCACTTTTATCATATTTATATTCGGCATAAAAAACTTTTTCTTTTCTAGCATCTATCATAGATATAATTTTTTTATCTGTTTTTGAAACTGTATAAGAAAGCATATCTAGTTCATTTATACCAACTATTTCTATATCTTTTCCATAAACTATTCCTTTTGCAATTGCTACTCCTACTCGTATCCCAGTAAAAGAACCTGGTCCAATAGATACTACTACTCTATCTATTTTATCTTTTGAATATTTAGTAATATTAAATAAATTATCTATTATTGCTAATATTGTTTCTGAATGATTTAAACCTATATTTAAATTTATTTCTCCTATAACACCTTTTTTACTATCATAAAGTGCTACTGATGCTACATTTGTTGATGTATCAATTGCTAAAATCAACATATTCTAATATCTCCTTTTCTCTTTTTTCATTTCCTATATATTTTATTTCAACACCTCTACTATTTTCATCTTTATGAAATAATTCTATCTTTAAATATTCTTCTGGTAGTTCACTTTCTATTAAATTTGCCCATTCTATAATTACAATTCCATCATTATGTAAATAATCTTCATATCCTATTTCATATATCTCTTCTGCATCACATATTCTATATACATCAAAATGAAATAGTGCAGGCTCTATATCTCTATATTCCATTACATAAGTAAATGTAGGACTCTTCACATTTTCAGTAATTCCTAAATTTTTTGCAAATCTTTTTACAAATGTAGTTTTCCCCGTTCCCAAATCTCCTATCAAAGCTATTACATCATTTTTTTTTATAATATTTGATAATTTATCAACTAAAGTATCTATTTCAGAAAAAGTTAGTACTTTTTTCATTTATTCCTCCATTTTTTTATTTTTATTCAACTCTAATTCACACAAAAAAATAAAATTTATTTTTTAATTTTCCTGTATTTTTTTTACTATATTAGTAGTGGATTTTCCTTGTATTAATGAAAGAATTATAACTTTTCCTCCATTTTTTTCAACAATAGGAGTTTCTGGTAACTCCTCTTTTTTATAATCGCCACCTTTTACATGAATTGAAGGTTTTAATTCATTAATAATTTCTACTGGAGTATCTTCTGTAAAAATTACTGTATAATCAACTGGTTTTAATCCAACTAACATTTCTGCTCTATCATTTTGAGTGTTTATAGGTCTTGTAGGTCCTTTAAGTTTTGAAACTGATTTATCAGAATTTACTCCAACAATAAGTATATCGCCTAGTTCTTTTGCTTCTTGTAAATATCTTAAATGTCCAACATGTAAAATATCAAAACATCCATTTGTAAAAACAACTGTTTTCCCTTCGCTTTTTAGTTTTTTTACTAATTTTGCTGCTTCTTTTCTATCTAAAATATTCATTTATTCCTCCGGCTTTTTATTCTTTATTTAGTTTTGTATTTTTAGCTATTAAATATTATTTATATTATATAGAATTAAATAATTTATTACAAGAAAAAAAAAGACTAATCAAAGGATTAGTCTAAAAAATTATTTTGTTCCAAATATTCTATCACCAGCATCTCCAAGTCCAGGATAAATATATGATTTTTCATTTAATCCTTCATCTATAGATGCAGCATATATATCAACATCTGGATGTGCTTCTTGTACTCTTTCTATTCCTTCTGGAGCAGCTATTATACATAAAAACGATATATCTTTTACTCCTTTTTGTTTTAAATAATCTATAGCATAATTAGCAGAACCACCTGTAGCAAGCATTGGATCTACCAAAAATACTTTACTTTTAGCTATATCTACTGGTAATTTACAATAATAATATACCGGTTCTAATGTTTCTTCATTTCTATACACACCTATATGCCCTACTCTTGCAGTTGGTAAAAAAGTTACCATTCCTTCTACCATTCCAAGACCTGCTCTAAGTATAGGTACTATTGCTACTGGATCAGCTAATACTTTTGTAGTAGTTTTCATTATAGGAGTTTCTGTTTCTACCTCTTTTAATCTAAGACCTTTTGTAGCTTCATAAGTCATAAGACCTGCTATTTCATTAAGAGTTTCTCTAAAAATTTTTGTATCAGTATCTTTATTTCTAAGATAAGATAATTTATGTTGAATAAGTGGATGGTTCATTTCAAACACGCCCATTTATATCCCTCCTTTAAAATTTTACAAAAAAAACAGAGCAAAAACTTAGCTCTGTTTTATTATAGATTATATTTTTTCTTAAATTTGTCAACTCTTCCTGTTTGGTCAACGAATTTAGCCTTTCCTGTATAGAAAGGATGACAGTTCGAACAAATTCCTACTTTTATTTCATCACCTTTAGAATAAGTTGATTTTGTTTCAAATTCATTTCCACATGAGCATGAAACTTTTACGTCTTTGTATTCTGGATGAATTCCTTTTTTCATTAATCTTTCACCTCACTTAATTTTCTAATAATACGAAAACTATTTTACCATAATTCATATTTTTTTTCAAGAGTTTTTTGTAAACTTATTTTACTTGACATTTTACTTAATTACTATAACATCTTTTATATTATTAAATAAGCTTTCTTTTACTTTATCAACTCTTATTTTAAATGTTATTCTTGCATCATAAGTTTTTTCTAATATCTCTATATCATTTGAAATTATAATTCTATCTATTTCTCCACTTATATTATAAGGAAAATCTATTATAATTTCTACTTTTTCTATATATTCTATTATCTTAGCTTCTTCAATAGCAAGTTTTGCAGTTTTAGCATAGTTTCTTACAAGTCCACCAGCCCCTAATTTTATTCCACCAAAATATCTAGTTGCTACAATAACTACATTATATATTTCTTTTAAATTAATTATTTCTGCCATTGGTTTTCCTGCTGTTCCACTAGGTTCGCCATCATCATCAAATTTAAAGTATTCTTTACCATTATCTATAACTCTATACACTGGAACATTATGAGTAGCATTATTATGTTTTATTTTGATAGATTTTATGAAATCTTCTGCCTCTTTTTTTGTAGAAATAGGTTTTATATATCCTATAAATTTTGATTTTTTTTCTTCAAATTCAATTATGCATTCTTTTTCTACAGTATTCAATTTTAATCTCCTTTTTCTTTTTTTCTTTTCTCAAGCATATTTTGTAACTGAATTTGCGCTTTTTCATAAATTTTTTCCTCTTTATATTTTTTATCCTGTAATATTTCTCTAAAATATTTCATTGCTTTTTCATAATGTTCTAGTCTATTAGATATCTCAGCTATCATATATTTCAGCTTTAATTCTCCATCTTTTCCTTCTATTCTTTCTCCTAAATTATATCTTTTTTCATATTCTTTAAGCGCTAATTCAAGATATTTTTTTTCATTATTATTATCTTTTTTATCTCTATATAACCATGCAATTTTTATATATATATTAGCATATTCACTTTTAGTTATTTTTTTATATAATTTATAACATTTTAATAAAAGTTGATAACTTTCTAGTCCCATATCAATATCTCTTAGCTCATAAAAATTATATTTACTTTCTCTTGTCACTTTCGATAATGCTCTTATTTCTTTAAGTTCTAAAGTATTAAATTCTGATGGTTTTGCAGAAAAAAAGCAATGTGGGCACACATATATATCATATATTATTGGATCGAATTTTTCATATACTTCATGAAAATCTGTTTCTATTTTTATTAATTTTTGTGATTTGTTCTTATAATTATAACTCTCAAATTTTGTTCCACATATAGGACAAATAGTTTCTTTAGTCCATAAGTAATTACTTTCTTGTATTTCTTTTTTTCTATTTGGTGTTCTTTTTCCTTTTATAGTTATAATATCTTTTTTTCTTCCTTCTAATACTTGAAATACCCTTTCTCTTAATTTTTGTATTGATATTGGTTTTATCAAGTAATCATTCACACCATAATTAACCATATCAATTACCATATCTTTATCTGAAAAAGCTGTAAGTACAAGTACAGGTATATCTTTTTCAAACTCTCTTATTTGTTTAAGAACTTCATTACCATTTATATCAGGAAGTCTTATATCCAGTATCACTAAATCATAATGAACTTTTTTAGCTTTTAGTATTCTTATTGCTTCCATTCCTCTATCTGTATCTGTTATCAAATATTTTTCTGTTTCAAGAGCTTTTTTATATAATGTACGAGCTGCTGCTATATCTTCTACAATTAAAATATTATAACTCATATAAAACTCCTTTTAGTATTTTTTTATTTTTAATTTTTATTTTATATTTACCTTCACTAATTCATAATTTCTTGTTTTTTACACTACTCTTAATTATTTGATTTTATCTTTAGTATTTAACTTTCTATTTTTCTTTTAGGTAAGTTTAAATTATATTTTATTGCTAATATTCTAAAAATAAAAATAATAAATATAAACATCATATTATAAACTAAATCATCTTCTGTATAAAATTTTTTATTAATCACCCAGTATATCATACCACCAAAAAAACATAAAGTTGCATATATGTCTTCTTTTAAAATAAATGGTATCTCTTTCACTAATATATCTCGGACAACTCCTCCGCCTACACCTGTAAGAGTAGCTAATATTCCCGTCCCTAATATTGACATATTGTTATTAAGTGCAATTTTTGAACCAATTACAACAAAAGTAGCAAGTCCTATTGCATCAAATATTTTTACATATAAAGAAAAAAATTCTAACTTTTTACCAACAGTATATGTAATAATTGCCGAAGATATTGCAATATAAATATCTAACTCATTCATAAAAATAATTGGAATTTTATTTAATATAATATCCCTTATTATTCCTCCTCCTACTGCTGTTATTCCACCTAAAACTATTATTCCAAATATATCTAACTCGTGTTTCAATCCTTTTAATGCTCCAGATATTGCAAAGGCTATTACTCCTATTATATTAAATACAAAAAGCATTTCCCCGTTTCCAAAATTCTATAAAGCTTTTTAATTTCAGATTTAATGAACTTCATTTACTAGATTATAAGCTATTATATTAGTTAGGTTTTGGTAACGGCTTTTCACCTACCTTTCTTTATCAGTATCATTTTCATATAATACTTCATTTATCTTATTAATCTATTTATTTTTATTAAAGTTTATTTATATTTTTCAACATTTAAATACCCTAGCTTTTAAAAATTTTATTAATTACTAATTTCTTAGCTTTAATTTATGTATATTTTTATTATTATTAAAAATAAATTATATATTGGCATCATTAATCTTTCTAACATTCCGGTATATAAAAGTACTATTATTATTATAAAACCATATTTTTCAATGTTTTGTAAATATAATTTTCCTCTATAATCTAAGAAAGATTCTAATATTTTTGAGCCATCTAATGGCGGAATAGGTATAAGATTAAATATTGCTAAAATTAAATTTATTTGAATCATATAAAACATAATATTAGCTAAAACTATATTTAATGATACAAATTTTATAATTGTTGCTACTAAAAATACTAAAATCAAATTAGTTAATATTCCTGCTATAGCTACAGAAAAATAAGCTTTTTTATTGTCTTTTAATATTTTATACGATACTGGTATTGGTTTGGCCCATCCAATTACAAATGGTGCTCCACTAAATATAAGCAATACTGGAACTAATAATCCTAATAAATCTATATGTTTTATTGGATTAAGTGTAATTCTTCCTGCTATTTTTGCTGTAGGATCACCAAACTTATAGGCAATATATCCATGAGCTAATTCATGCAATGATACTGATATTATAAGTACTAAAATTTGTGCTAATATCAATGGATTTTTTATTATTGAATTAATTATTAATAATCCTATTAATCCTAAAATTCCTAAATATATATATTTTGTAATTTTAGGTATATTAGGATTGTTTCTTTTTATTTCTTCTAAAAAGTCTTTCATTTTTTTCACCTCTAGTTATATTTTGTATATAATATATAATCTTTAAATTGAATATATCTATCTTTTTCTAATATTTTTAATAAATCTAAGTTTGAATAAACCATCTTATTTTCTTTTTTATATTTTTTTATTTTTTCTATCTCTTTTTTTGTAAATCCAAAATATAACAACTCTTTTTCTGTTGCTTTATTTATATAAATTTTTTTTCGTTTTATATTTCTTTTTGTATAAAATTTTTCTTTTAATATCTCAATAGTTTTTTTCCCAAATCCCTTGATTGTTATTAAATTATCTATTTTTTCTATTCCTCCTACAATCTCAATATACTCTTTTATTTTTTCATATTTACTAAGAGATATCCCTTTTTCTAAAAATTCTTCTTTTGTTGCAATATTTATATCTATTTTTTCAATAGGTATAACTTTTTCTTGAAATAATAGTTTCTTTTCGTTTTTTTCTTTTTCATAATTATTATTTAAATATTTATCTATACTTATCCCAATAAAAATTAATACAACAAAAAATAATCCTTTAATAAAGATTTTTTTCATCCCCCTATCCCCTTTTTTATTTTTTTTAAATTTTCCCTTTTTAAATTATAACATAATTTATATTAAAATTAATTAAATTTTTCAATAAAAAATTTGTATAAAACAAATAAAAAATCCTCTTTTATAGAGGACTTTTTATTTTATCTACTTTCATACATTTTTTCATAATATTTTTGATAATCTCCACTTACTACTTCTTTTACCCATTCTTGATTATCTAAATACCATTTTATTGTTTTTCTTATTCCTACTGTAAATGGTGTCTCTGGGTAAAATCCTAATTCTTTTACTGTTTTACTTGGGTCTATCGCATATCTTGCATCATGCCCTAATCTATCTTGTACATATGTTATTAGTTCTTCATTTATATTTTCTTTTTCTATTTTCAAGATTTTTTCATATTCTGTATTTTCTTCTATTAATTCTCTTATTATTTTTATTATTAATTTTACTATATTTATATTTTGCTCTTCATTAAATCCACCTATATTATATATTTCTCCTATTTTCCCACCATTTATTACCATATCTATTCCTTTACAATGGTCTTCTACATATAACCAATCTCTTACTTGTTTTCCATCTCCATATACTGGTAATTTCTTCCCTTCTAATACATTTTTTATCATTAAAGGTATTAATTTTTCTGGAAAATGATATGGTCCATAATTATTACTACATCTTGTTATATTTATCGGCATATGATATGTTTCATTATATGCTCTTACTATCATATCTGCTCCTGCTTTACTCGAAGAATAAGGACTTCTTGGATCTAATGGAGTGTTTTCTGTAAAGAATTTTTTACCAAATATTTTTGGTATTACTTCTCTATCCTTTAATACTTTATTTAATTCTTCTAAACTTAATCCATTATCTATTGTTAATTTTTTTTCTTCAATTAATAATTTTCCATCTGGAAAATCTCTATCTAGTGCTCCATATACTTCATCTGTTGATACTTGTAAAAATTTTACATTGTCTCTAAATATTGGATAACCTTTTTCATTTTTTCCTATTACCCAATGAGCTTTTGCTACATCAAGTAAATTTTGTGTACCAATAATATTTGTTTCTAAAAATAATTTTGGATTTTCTATACTTCTGTCCACATGAGATTCTGCAGCGAAGTTAACAACATAATTAATATTATTATTCGCAAATATATATTCAATTAACTCTCTATTAGCAATGTCACCTTTTACAAATTTTACTCTATTATCATTTAATTCTTTTTTTATAGTACCTAAATTACCTGCATAAGTCAGTTTATCAAGTACAATTATATTAATATCATTATATTTTTTAAGCATGTATTTAACAAAATTTGCTCCAATAAAACCCGCTCCACCTGTTATTAGATATGTTTTCATTTTCCCTCCTATTAATTTTATTTAATTACAAAAATTTAATATATTAATTTTAAAATTATATTTAAGATTTTTTATACCATTGCACAAATTTTTGTATTCCTTCTTTAAAATTTGTTTTAGGATTGTATCCTAACAATTCTTTTGCTTTGCTTATATCTGCATTTGTTCTTTTTACATCTCCTAGTTGCATTGGTAATTTCTTTAATTTTGCTTTTTTTCCTAATTCTTCTTCTAATGTTTCTAACATCTCTTTTAAACTTATTGTTTGACTTTCTCCCAAGTTTATTATTTCATATACTTTCTCTTTCTTTTCTATATATTTTATTGCTTTTGTTATCCCATCTATTATATCTTCTATATATGTATAATCTCTTTCTGTTGTTCCATCTCCATAAAATGGTACCTCTTTTCCTTCTGTTATTAATCTAGTGAATTTATGTATTGCTAAATCTGGTCTTTGTCTTGGTCCATATACTGTGAAAAATCTTAATTGTATCATATCTATATTATATAAATGATAATATACATGCCCCATTACTTCACATGCTTTTTTTGTCGCTGCATATGGTGATATTGCAAAATCTACTATGTCTATTTCTTTAAATGGTACTCTTTTATTATTTCCATATACTGATGACGATGACGCTTGAATTACTTTTTTTATATTATATTTTTTACACATTTCAAGAATATTCATAAATCCTTTTATATTTACTTCTTCATATAATTGTGGATTTTCTAATGATGGTCTTACTCCTGCCATTGCTGCTAAATTTATTACTATATCTATCTTATTTTCTTTAAATACTCTATTTAACTCCTCTTTATTTATTATATCTATAATTTCTAATTTATAATTTTCACTATCAACTACGCTTTTTAATTCTTCTAATTTTTCTACTTTTTTATCATATTTATTAGTCGATTCTAATACATTTCTTATTTTAATATTAATATCATAATAATTATTAAAATTATCTATATTTATTATTTTATTTCCTTCTTTTAGTAAATATTCTATTAAATGTGAGCCTATAAAACCTGCTCCTCCTGTTATTAGATATGTTTTTACCATAAATATTCCTTTCTTAAAAATAATTTTTTAAACCTATATTCTATACAACAAATAATTATTAAAGTTATTTCCTTTATATATTACATTTATATAAAATTTTAGTCAACAATTTTTATTAGACAATTTTGGATAATACTTGTATAATATTATAAACTTAAATTTTAGATAGGAGAATAAATTATGGAAATTTCAGTTATAATTCCTGTATATAATGAAAAAGATAATATTAAACCAATGATTGAAAAAGTTGAAAATGCCTTAAAAAAACAATTTAAAAATTATGAAATTATTTACGTAAATGATGGAAGTACTGATGGTAGTGAAGAAATATTAAATTCTATTGCAAAAACTAATAAAAATGTAAAAGTATTTCATTTTACCGAAAATAATGGACAAACTGCTGCTTTAGCTGCGGGTTTTGAAAAATGTAATGGTGATTTAGTAGTAACTATGGATGGAGATATGCAAACAGATCCAGAAGATATTTATGTTTTATTACCTTATATAAAAGAATATGATGTAGTAAATGGAAAAAGAGCTACTAGAGAAGATGGATTTAGCAGAAAATTAGCTTCACAATTAGGAAATGGTATCCGAAACTTTATCACTAATGATAATATTACAGATACTGGATGTCCTTTGAAATTATTTAAAAAAGAGGTTGTTAAAAAATTTCAATTATTTAATGGAATGCATAGATTTTTACCTACATTAGCAAAAATTTATGGACATTCTGTAATTGAAGTACCTGTTAGACACTATGATAGACAATTTGGAACTTCAAAATATAAAACTTGGGGAAGAGCTCTTAGAGGTTTAAAAGATGCGTTAGCAGTTAGATGGATGAAATCTAGAGTATTGATGTATAAGATTAAGGAGGACTAATTTTGAATAATTTCTGGTTAAAAATAGGATTTTTAGGACAATTTATGTTTACAATGCGATTTGTTGTTCAATGGCTGGTATCAGAAAAAAATCAAAAAAGTACTATTCCTTTTGCATTTTGGATATTTAGCATTTTAGGAAGTCTTTTATTATTGAGCTATGCAATCCATAAAAAAGACCCTGTATTTATTTTAGGACAAAGTTTTGGAATAATCGTATATATCAGAAATATTATGTTAATGAAAAAATATAAAAATAACAGAAAATAATTTGGAGGATGTTTATGTTTAATATATCATATAAAAAAATGTTTTTATTTATGTTTTTTATATCTTTATTTTCATTTTTACCTAATATAAATATAGAAGATGCAGATATAATGGAAGCTAGAAATTTTACTACAGCACGAGAAATATTAAGTGAAAATAATTGGTTAATTCCTACTATGAATGGAGAAATTAGAATAACTAAACCACCTCTTCCTACCTGGATTACTACTCTAGGTTTTTTAGGAAATCATAAAGAAAATTTAGGTTTATTACGTATTCCTACTGTGTTTACTACTATTTTTATGATTTTTTTATTCTTTTATTTTGTACTGACTCTAACCCAAAATAAAGATTTATCGTTTATATCTTCTATTGTATTAGCTACTAGTTTTCTTATTTTTAAAATGGGAAGAACTGCTTCTTGGGATATATATACCAATGTTTTTATTGTTGGTTGTTTATTTTATCTTTTAAAATCTATAGAACATATAAAATACTCTTTTATTGCTGGTATTTTTTTAGGATTTTCAATTATGAGTAAAGGTCCTGTATCTCTTTATGCAGTATTTTTACCTTTCATTATAAGCTATACTATTATTTATAATATAAACTTTAAAAAAATAAATTATAAAAAAATTATTATATTTATTATCACTTCTCTTATTATTGGAGGAAGTTGGTATTTTTATATATTTTTTTTGCATACTGATATTACTTTAAAAGTAGCTCAGGTCGAATCTACTGCTTGGTTAACTAAACATACTCAACCTTTTTGGTATTATTTTCATTTTCCTATTTTTTCAGGAATTTGGTTTGTTTTAGGAATTGGAGCTTTATTTAAAAAAAATATGGAAAAATTTGTAGTTGATATTAAAACATATAGATTTTCTTTACTCTGGATGCTTATTTCTTTTGTTTTACTATCTATTTTACCAGAAAAAAAAGAAAGATATCTTATTCCTGTAGTTATTCCTATGGCTTTATTAATAGGACAATTTATTTATAGTGCTTTTTTAAACATAAATAAAAATTCTAAATTTATTAATAATATTTTAAAAATACATTCTACTATTATAATTATTTTTTCTATCTATATTCCAATATTACTTTTTACAAAAAATTATTATAATTTAAATATTTTTTATATTATATTTTTAACTATTTGTTATATTATATTTATAATATTATTTTTAAAAAACTTTAAACAATTAGACATAAAAAAACTTTTTATTTATACACTTGTTTTTATGTTGTTTTCAAATATATTTTTTGCTCCATTTTATCTAAAAAATATTATGTTTAAACACAATAGAAAATATCAAGCACTTCGAGATGTAAAGAAAACTGATTATTTAGATAATATAAAAATTTATAGTTTCCATCAACCAGGTATAAGAAACGTATGGAATATCGGTCATAAAATTAAAATGATTAATAAATCTGAATTAGATAATTTAAAATTTCCTCTATGCATAATATATTATGATTATGAAAAAGATGAAGTAGAAAATTTATTAAGTTCTTATATTATACTTGATAAAAAAACTTTTTATTTTTCAAATACTTCTAATACCGAACTCAATCTTGTTAAAATAATAAAAAAATAGTTTCTAAATAGAAACTATTTTTTTTATTTATTATATAATTCTACTAAATATCTATCAATTGCATTTTGCCAAGTCGGAATATTTTTTCCTATTATTTTTTCTACTTTTTTACTATCTAATTTACTATATTTTGCTCTTTTTGCTGGCAAGTTAAAATCAGCTGTTTTAGCCCTTCCTAATTTACCTTTCCATCCTATTTTATCAAGTACATATTTAGCTTGATCATATTTACTTGCTATTCCATTATTTGATATATGATATAAACCAAATTTATTTATTTTTATAAGTTCCCATGAAAATTGTGCAAGGTCATATGAGTATGTTGGCACTGATACTTGATCATCTACTATATTTAATTCGTTTTTACTTTTTGACCAATTTATTACTTGAGTATTAAAATTATTATTACCTATACCAAATACCCATGATGTACGTATTACAAAACTTTTTTCATATGTATCAAGAACTGCTTTTTCCCCGTCATATTTACTCATTCCATATACAGATAATGGATTTGGAATATCTTTTTCTGTATACGGAATATCTTTTTTTCCGTCAAATACAAAATCTGTAGAATAAGTAAGAAATACAGCATCTATTTGTCTTGCAATTTTTGCTAAATTTTGAGGTGCATAACAATTTAAGGTATATGCTTTATCTTTTTCAACTTCTGCTTTATCTACATCATTATATGCTGCACAATTTATAATAATCTCAATCTCTTTTCCTTTTACAAACTTTTCTATAGCTAATTTATTTGTAATATCTAGCTCAGTATAATCTGTCGCTATATATTTTATACCTATTTTATCAAATATTTTTTTAAAATCCGTACCAAGTTGCCCGTTTGCACCTGTTAATAATATCATTTTTTTTCCTTTCTATATAAATTATTTATTTACAAAACTTAACTATGGTAAAAATAATATTAATTATCTTTTAAAAAATTACTCCACTTTTAATAAATTCTTTAAATGTTTGTTGATTTTTATCTTTTTCTGATAAACTTAATTCTTCTTCTTTTATTCCATATTTTTCTAATTCCCAATCTATTCCAATTTCTTTGTCATTCCATATTATTCCACTATCATATTCTGGAGCATAATAATCTGTACATTTATATTGAAATTCTGTATTATCTTCTAGTGTTAGAAATCCATGAGCAAATCCTTCTGGTATATAAAACATTCTCTTATTCTCTGCTGTTAATAAGACACTATACCATTTCCCAAATGTTTTGCTATCTTTTCTCAAATCTACTGCCACATCTAACACACTTCCTGCTATTACTCTTACTAATTTTCCTTGCGTATGTTTTGTTTGGAAATGTAAGCCTCTTAAAACGCCTTTTTTAGATTTCGAATGATTATCTTGGACAAATTCCATATTTAATCCTATTTCACTAAAATCTCTTTTACTATAACTCTCCATAAAAAATCCTCTATTATCACCAAATACTGTTGGTTCTATAATAACCAAATCTTTTATACCTGTTTCTATTTTATTAAATTTACTAATTTTAAAAACCTCCAACTCTATTTACTTGAATCTTTTTTTATTATACATTTCCAGTTGTTAATTGTCAATTATTTCAATATTTTCATATTCTTCTCTGTGGTTCTTTTTCTTTTTCTCTGTGTTCTCCGTGTAATTATTTTGACTTTTTTTAATTTTACATAATATCTTTTTTCATATTATCACTTATACATTCCATTCCCTTACATTCAGATCCTACAAATACCAAAGCCCATTTTTTCATATTATTCATACTTCTTAGTTCTTCTGATTCTTTATATTTCATTAATTGTTCTTTTGCTTCTTCTAATTTTTTCTTTAATAAGTCTTCTGTATAATCTTTCTTTGATATATATTTCAATTCAAACATTCCATAATATCTCGGCTGTCCTATTGTCCCTTTTTTCAACACTATATCTATATATCCATCTTCTACCTCATATTCACTCTTTGTGAAATATAAATTACTTTTATATAAATACATTAACATTATTACTTTTACATATTTTTCATCAAATTTTATGAAGTCTCTATTTGATAGTTTATGCAATATATTTTCTGTTAATTTTATTAATTTATCAATTTTACCATCTCTTGCTATTTCTAATATCGCTTCTCTAATTTTGCTATCATCTATTTTAAAATCTGCTTCTTCTTCTATTATTTTATTGAAATATTCAAAATATAATTCTCTTATTACATAGTTTGGAACCCCTATATATACTGCTCCAAATTCATCTACTCTTTTTATTGTCATAAGTCCCATATAAAATAACAAAGATTTAAAATCATCTAAATTAAACTCTATTTCTAAATTAAATCTACTACTTATTACTACTTCTTGCTCTATTCCCATTACTATCTCTTTTAATATTTTTATTCTTTCATTATTTCTTCCACCTATTTCAAACAATTTTCCTATTTTTCTATAATCACTTAATATATTATTATCAATTATATTTTCAGGTTCTTCTTTATTTTTCTGGTAATAACTCATATAATAAAGTACCATATCACTATTATATACTCTATTTTTACACTTTTTATTAAATTTATATCCATTGTAATAGTCTCTTAATCTATCTATATTAGCATCTATATCATAATTTTCTATTGTTGCATTGGCTAATTTCTTTACCTCTTCTTCTGTAAACCCCATCATCTCATTAAAATCTGAATCTAATGTTATATCTGAACCTATATTAAATCCACTTGTCATACTATCTAATGTTATTGGACTTACTCCTGTTATAAATAACCTATCTACTATTCCAGTTCCTGTCCCATCTTTTATTACTTCATAAAATTTCCTTACAAATCCATTACTGCTTACTGAATTTTGATAAAAATTATAATTAAAACCTAATAATTCATTGGCAAAATGGTCATATTCATCTATTAATATATATATTTTTCCATCAATTAAAGCTCTTACTTCTGTTAAAAATGTACTCATTATTTCCGTTGCAGTTTTTTCTTCATCTATTTTCATTTTAAATTTATTTTTTATTAAAAATTCTTTTATTCCATTTATTACTTTTGTCCTAAATCCTTCTAATGTCTCCTTTTCTATTTTTGTATTTATTCCTGAAAAATTAAATTTCAATATATAATAACTATTTTTTAATTTTGTTGGATTATTTCCTATATAAAATTCATCAAACAGCTTATTTTCTTTATAATTTATATCATAATAATATTCCAATAATGATATAAATAGACTTTTCCCAAATCTTCTAGGTCTTAAAAATATCAAATATCTTTCATTTAAATTTTCTAACATCTCAATATATTTAGTTTTATCTACATAATAATAACCATCTTCTATTATTGTTTTAAAATTACTTATCCCATATGCTATTTTTTTCATTTTACCTCCTAAAACTCTACACAAAGTACACTAAGAAAAAATTAAGTTCCTCTAAGTTTTTTATGCTTTTCTTTGTGGTTCTTTTTCTTTACCTTTGTGTTCTCCGTGTAATGTCTTTTCCTTCACTATCTAATTAATTCCATTAGATATTTACCATAATGTGTTTTCATAAGTGGTTTTGCTAATTCTTCTACTTTTTCTTTTCCAATCCAGCCATTATTATATGCTATCTCTTCTGGACAAGCTACCATTACTCCTTGTCTTTTTTGCACAGTACTTACAAAATTAGCCGCATCTAATAATCCATCATGTGTACCTGTATCTAGCCATGCCATCCCACGTCCAAAATTTATTACATTTAATGTTTTTTCTTTTAAATACATTTCATTAAGAGTTGTTATTTCTAATTCTCCTCTTGAGCTCGGTTTTACTTTCTTAGCTTTTTCTACTACTGTATTATCATAAAAATATAATCCTGGTATGGCAAAATTTGATTTTGGATTTTCTGGTTTTTCCTCTAATGAAATAGCTTTACCATTTTTATCAAATTCTACTACTCCAAAAGATTTTGGATTTTTTACTGGATAACCAAATATAGTAGCTCCTTTTGTTCTACTAGCTGCTTCTTTTACCATTCCTGTTAATCCATGTCCATAAAATATATTATCTCCTAATATCAATGCGCATGTATCATTACCTATAAAATCTTCACCAATTATAAAGGCTTCTGCAAGTCCATTTGGATGCTCTTGTACTTTATAACTAAAGTTAACTCCAAAATCTTTTCCGCTACCTAATAACTCTTTAAATACAGGTAAATCTCTATGTGTTGATATAATAAGAATATCCTTTATCCCTGCAAGCATTAACACAGATAAAGGATAATATATCATAGGTTTATCATAAATAGGTGTTATTTGTTTTGAAATTGCCTTTGTTACTGGATATAATCTAGTACCACTACCTCCTGCTAAAATAATTCCTTTCATAAAAAATTTCCCCTTTCTATATTAAGTGAAACTACAAAGACTCAAATAGTATTAAATTGTTAATTTGTTCTATAAACAATTAATTTGAGTCCTTGCATTAAAATTTTATATAATTTTTTTAATCTCTTCTATATAAATCTCTTGTATAAACTTTTTCTTCTACATCTTTTAATTCTTCTTCAAATCTATTTGCTACTATTACATCACTTATTTTTTTAAATTCTTCTAAATCATTTATCACTCTCGAATTATAAAAACTATCTTCTTTTAGTACTGGTTCATATATTACTACTTCTATTCCTTTTGCTTTTATTCTTTTCATTACTCCTTGAATTGATGATGCTCTAAAATTATCACTATCTTTTTTCATTGTTAATCTATATATGCCTACTACTTTTGGATTTTTTGCTAATATCATTTCTGCTATATGATCTTTTCTTGTTGTATTTGCATCTACTATTGCTTTTATTATATTACTCGGTACATTATCATAGTTTGCTAATAATTGTTTTGTATCTTTTGGTAAACAATACCCTCCATATCCGAATGATGGATTATTGTAATGTGTCCCTATTCTAGGATCTAATCCTACTCCATCTATTATATGTTTTGTATTTAATCCTCTTACTTCTGCATATGTATCTAATTCATTAAAATATGCCACTCTCATAGCTAAATATGTATTTGCAAACAGTTTTATTGCTTCTGCTTCTGTTGCATTTGTAAATAATATTGGCATATCTTTTTTTATTGCACCTTCTTTTAATAATTCTGCAAACTCTCTTGCTCTTTCTGATTGCTCACCTACTATTATTCTACTTGGATATAAATTATCATATAATGCTTTTCCTTCTCTTAAAAATTCTGGCGAAAACATTATATTATCTATACCATATTTTTCTTTTACCTCTTCTACATATCCTACTGGTATCGTAGATTTTATTACCATAACTGCTTTTTTATTTATTTTTAATACATCTTTTATTACTGATTCTACAGTACTTGTATCAAAATAATTTTTCTTTTCATCATAATTTGTAGGAGTCGCTATTACCACAAACTTTGCATCCTTATATGCTTCTTCTTTATCTAAAGTAGCTTTTAAATTAAGATTTTTTGTAGCTAAAAATTCTTCTATTTCTTTGTCTACTATTGGTGATTTTTTATTATTTATCATATCAACTTTTTCTTTTATTACATCCAGAGCAATAACTTCATGATTTTGTGCAAATAAAACTGCTATTGATAATCCTACATATCCAGTACCTGCAACTGCTATTTTCATACTATATCCTCCATAATATATTAGTTTAGATTTTATTTAAATAAGCTTAAAACAATACAAAATACTTTTAATAATGGTTAAACATATAAATTTATGATTATCTTATCATACCAAAATAAATTATATTTTTTTATAATTATTTTTATTTAAAATTTCTTTATTTATTTCTTTCCTTTTTTTATCAAAAAACCATCCCCACTTGTTAAAATAGTAAATAGCAGATTTAATATGATAAATTAATAATTTTTTATTTTTAAAAGACCCTTTTTCAAACTTATGATATACTGTTACTTTTGGATAATACATAGTTTTATATTTTTCATTTATTCTTCTAGATAAATCTGTATCTTCTAAATACATAAATATATTATCATCAAAACAACCAACTTCTTTAAAAATTGAAGTTCTTATAAACATAAAACATCCTGACAAATACGGAACTTCCATTTCAGTATTATAATCTGTAAATTGCATTTCATATTTATAATCTAATTTTTCTAACAACGATTTTATTGGAATAAATTTTCTTCCTATTAAATTCATAGGTGTAGGTAATAATTTACATAATCTTTGTATATCTCCATTTGGATAAAGTACTCTTGGCATAACTAAACCAACATCTTTATTATTTTCCATATATTTAGTTAAATTTTCTATTACTCCATTATTAAAATATATATCTGGATTTAATATCAAATGATATTTACTTCCTTCTTTCATTGCTTTTTCAATCACAATGTTATGAGCTTTTCCAAAGCCTAAGTTTATATTATTATAAATATATTCAATTCTACTATCACTACATAATTGTTTTATATCTTTATTAGATGAATTATCTGAAATATATAGTTTTACTTCTAAATCAGTATTTAAAAAACTATATATCGCCTTTTTTAATTCTTCTTTATTATTATGATATGTTACTATTGAGGCTGTTATCATTTTAGCACTCCTTTATAAGATCTATAAATTTATTTTTTCCATAATTTCTATTAAAAAAAATTTTCAACTCTTTTTTATCTTCTACTTTTAAAAATTTTAAATTTTCTATAGCTTTTTTTATATCTTCAAAAGAATTAATTTTATTTATAAATTTATTTTGTAGTTCAATTCCTTCTAATGCTACCTCTGTTCCAATTACAGGAGTTCCACAAGCTAAAGCTTCTATAACTTTTACCTTTACCCCCGCACCATTAAAAAGAGGAGCAATAAGACCTTTTGATTTATTCAAAATTTCATATGGATTATCTACAAATCCTAAAATTTCAAAACCTTTGTCTTTTAAAATTTTTTTATAATCTTCTTTTAATCCCCCACCAATAATTTTTATATTAAAATCCAATTTATATCTTATATTTTCTTCAAACCATTTTAAACTTTCTAAATTTTCTTTTCTTCCCCAAGCTCCATAAAAACAAAAATAATCTTCTACTTCTTTAATTTCTTGATTTTGAATTTCTTTTTCAATAAAAAAATCTACTTTATTTCCACTTAAATTATACTCCAAATTTAATAAATTCAAATCTTTATTACTAAAACATAAAATATTAGAATCCTTAGCTTTTAATACTAAATTTTCAGAATATTTAACCCAATATTTCAAGAAAAAATTTTTACTCTTTCGCTTATATTTTTGAATTATAATATCATGCGCCATCAAAAATTTTATTTTATTTTTAATAAATAAACCATATATAAAAACTTGAGAAAAATCTAAATATATATAATCATATTCATTTAAATTTTTTAATATATATATTAATACTCTAAAAGAAAATCTACTCGTAAAAAAAGGAAATAATAATAAAAATTTAAAGCTACCCATAATTTTAGTAAAAATATTATTTTTTATAATTTTTTTATAAGATACATTTTTATTATTAAAATCAAAAAAATCATGTTTTTTATAAGAAAAACTTACTATATCTATTATATTTTCTTTTGATAATTCTTTTATTAAATTTTTTGTATAATTTTGCCCTGCAGTTTTATTATTTGGAGGAAATGCTGTGACCAATAAAATTTTCTTCATAATTATAACTCCTTAAATAGATTTTTTATCCCTTCTTTCAATATATTATTAGAATACTTTTCCAAATAATTATTTCTTGAAAATTTGTTAAATTTTTCTATTTTTTTATCATTTATATATTGATTTATTTTTTCTATAAATTCATCTCTACTATTACATTCTTCACCTATTTTCCCAAATTCCAATTCATATCCTTCAAATGCTTCTTTTGTTCCAAATATTGTTTTTCCATACATTAAAGCTTCTGCTGTTTTTACTTTCATTCCAGAACCAGAGAATATTGGAGCTACTATAAAGTTCGCATTGTAATAATATTCGGCAAGATCTTCTACCCCTCCGACAACTTCTACATTTTCTCTACTTAATTCTTCTCTTAATTTCTCCATTCCTTTTCCTACTATATACAACTTCCCCTCTATTTCTGGCATAACATTTTTTACAAACCAAGTAATTCCTTCTATATTAGCAAAGAAATAAGAACCTACAAATAACAATTTTATTTCTTTTTCATATTTTTCTTTTAATTTTTTTTTATCAAATTTATCCTCAAAGCTTACTGGTAATTTTAAATCAATTTTCCTTTTGTATTTTTTTCCAAAATTAATTTATCTCTTTCATTTAAAGAAATTAATTTATCTGAGTATTTACATGATAAATTTTCATTATATAAACTAGATAGAACTAATGGAAAATATTTAACCCCGTCTAATTTTAACCGTTCCTTATAATAAAAATATTCTACATTATGAAAAAAAGTTATAATTTTTATGTTATGATTTGTTTTTTTTATCTTTTTGGCAATTCTTCCAAATAGTGAACAATCTAAAAAAACAACTTCATATTTGTTTTCAAAAATAAATCTTAATATCTCTTTTTCATTTTTTTTGTTTAAATTTCCTGCATATAAAAATAAATTTTTAAATAATAATTCTATTTTACTATAGTTAACCTCAAATATTATTTCAAATTCCGAAGACATTCCTTCCCCAAATGAAATTACTTTTATTTTATATTCTTCTAATTTTTTTAATAATTCTAAATTTCTAAAACTTACAGCCTTCCCTCCACTATCTTCTCTTCCTAAATCATTTGAAATAAACAATAGTTTTTTCACTTTTATATCCTTTCATTTAAATTTATTTTATAAGAAAATATAATTTTTTCTCCTTTTTTCAAATTATCTTTCTCCATATAACAACTTATATTTGTCACTTCATCTATAGCACAATAATATTTTTTATTATCTATTCTTACTTCTTTTAAACCTTTGAACTCAAATGATATGTTTTTATTGTTAATTAAAGAATTTATTTCTTTCTTAGATTTTTTTTGTAAACTTCCCAATGAAAATATATTTAATATCTTAAATTCTTTAATTTTTAAATTATCCTTAGAAATTATAGTTTCTTTTATTTCAATGCAATTTTTTTTAAATTCTATATCTCTTCTATGCTTAAAAAAATATCCTTCTCCTATAAAACTCCCTTTAAAATCTAAAGAATATATAAGTCGATTTTTAAAATAATATTTTTCTTCTTTTTTATTTCTTTTCAATATAATTTTTAAAATTTTTTTTAATCTATCTAAAAAACTAATTTTTTTAAAAAAAATAAGTTGATATAACGCTTCTTTTATTTTTTCTCTTAAATTTAAATTTAAAAATAAATTTGGCAATGGAATTCCTTCTAAAGAATATAAAGAAGATCCATATTCTTCTCCTCCATACATTGGAGTAATCCGTTTATCCCCCATAATTATGTAGGGAAAAGACATATCATTTGTTAAATATCCATTATAATCTGGAACCGCTAATGCCGCTTCATAATTTACATTCTCTCTTTTTATATAATACATTCCATCATAATAATCTTTTTTATTATCTATATTTTCATCTTCTATTTCTACTTCATTAAAAATTTGTTCTAATAAAACAAAAAAATATGTTAGAAATGGCAAGTAATCAAAATAATTGTTATAACCATACCAACCTAAATAATTAATATCATTTATATTTATTTTAAAAGGATATTTTTTTTCTGAAGCTCTTAATACTAAAGGAATACTTCCATCTTTTTTTATAAATTTTTTTAAATATATAAAAACATTCTTTTGTAAATATTTATACTTTTTATCATTTGTATAGATGAATGCTTTTTCTAAAGAATATAATAGTGGACCGTAACCGAAAATTTGTTCTTGTCCTCTACCAATATAACTATTATCTCCATTTGCTAGTGTAATGTTATAAATAAAATTTATTCCCTTAATAAAAGAATTTAATAACCATTCTTTTTGGGTTACTTCATATGCTTCAATTAATAAAAACAACATAAATGAATGATATTGAAAAGAATTTACCTTTTTATCATCTTTAATCAAACCATTTTCTAATTGGTTCTTTTTTATTTTATTTCTTATTTCTTTCAAACCTTCTTTTTTTCCTGTTATAACCTTAACAAGTCCTCTTAACATCGTCCAATTCGAACAATTTGTTCCTTTAAATTTTAAAGGGAATAAGTTCTCTTTATATTCCAATTTATTTTCTATTTCATAAATTTTAAATAACGCATAATTATTAAATTCCCAATGAAAATCCTTAACACTTTTATCTTTTTTATTTAAATAATACTCCATTATTTCTTCTATTTCTTTATTATATTTTTTCTTATCATACATTAACATTGACAATGCAGTAAATGTTTCACCATAAAATGTTCTTGCTGGAAATTTCCCATTTTTATTCTCTTTAGATAAATAATTTAATAATTGCTCTATTATTTTTCTAATTTCTTCATATTTCATTTAATATCCCCTCAACATTCTTAAAAAATACTTAACAAAGTTTTTCAATGTTAGTTCATTTTTTAATTTTTTTGCAAAAAGTTTCCAATGTTTTCTATAATATAATTTATAACCTTTTAAAGTTTTTTTTGATTTTCCTATAGTCTCTCTATTATGCTTATGATAAATCGTTTCAAATTTTTTTACAACTCTACACTCATAACCGCAACTAATAATTCTTGTCCACATATCCCAATCTTGACAACTCGGCATTTTTTCATCAAATAATCCAGCTTCTATAAGAGCTTTTTTCTTTAACATTATTGATGGTGAAGGAATAAAACACTCTTTTAATATTTCTTCCATTAAGTATCCTTCTTTAGTTGGAGTATATTCTCCAACTAACTCTTTTCCTTGAAATATTTTTGTCCAAGTATAAACTATTCCTGTTTTTTTATTACTAGATTTAAATATTTCTATTTGATTTTCTAATTTTGTAGGAAACCATTCATCATCATCATCTACTAAAGCTATAAAATCATATTTTGCTTGTGAAATTCCCCTATTTCTTGAATAAGGGGCTCCTCTATTTTTTTTATTTCTTAAAAATCTAAATTCATTAAATTGATTTGAATATTTATCTATAACTATCTTATATTCATTATAATTAGGCGAATTATCATCTATTATAATAATTTCATAATCTTTAAAACTTTGTTTTTTTATACTTAATAGTAATCTTTCTAAATAATCTGCTCTTTTATAAGTAGGTATTACTATTGATACTTTATAATTTGGTTCTTTTTCTATTATTTCAAAATTTACATCCCATTTTAATCTTGTCCCTTTATTTAAAGTTACTATTGGAAAAGCATTTGGATTTATAAATTTCATAATCTTATTTTTATAAGGTATTCTTTCATTATGATACCATAAGTAATCTTTTAATTTTTGGTTTTTTAATATTCTTTTTGACAAAATCTGATTTATTGGTTGTGTTTTATACCAAGAATTACATAATTTTATTACTTCCTTATGCCATATCTTTGGCATCATTCTTACATGTATAATCCATTCGCCATTATTATCTCTTGCATATATAAATGGAAGCATTTCTTCAGAAATGATTTTATCATTTATAGTAATTTTTATATCAAAATTTTCTCCTATTAATTTTACTTTTTTAACAGAATACTGATTATAAACATTTGTATTCTTATAATACAACTCCTTATCCGATATAAGTACTTTATTTACAAATTCTTTTTTTATTCTAAATCTCATAACAAAATCCATAAAATTAGAGTCTTCTAAACATTTTAATTCGATTTTTCTATTCAAAATTTTGCCATTCAAACTCTCTTCTCCATTTATTTCCCATAAACCTTCTATCATTTTATTTACTATTTTATAAGAATAATGTTTGTCATCGTATTTTATATTCTTACTTAATATTTTATATTTATACCCTATTCCTTCTTCCAAAGAAAAAAAAGCATACGAATCTGCAGTTTCTATTCCAAAAGGATTAATAATATTTTCATTATTAATCTCTAATTTAGAGATTACATTATTATTAATCTTCCAATTTATTTTCATTTATTTCCTCCAATAGATTTAACCAATTTTTTTTAAATTTTATTTTAGAATAATTCTTCACAGCATAATCTCTTGCTAACTTAGAGTAATATTTATAATTCTTATTTATTTTTTCTATTTTTTTTATATAATCTTCTGAATTCCAAGTTTCTACTACAAATTCTTCAATTTCATTTTTTAATTTTTCTCCTATCCCAACTTTACTTATTACTATCGGCAATCCACATGCCATTGCTTCTACCGTAACAATTGAGCAAGCTTCAAACCTACTTGGAAATATAAGCATCTTATGTTTATTATAAATTTCAGGTAACAAATCATTTTCTATATTTCCTCCTATATATCCTAATAAACCTTTGGGATCTCTTGTAGTTACACAATTAATTTTATAATCTGATTGAGCAATTTTTTCTAATACATCAAATCCTTTTGAATATCCATTGTTTCTATATCCACCAACAAAAATATATTCATTAACTTTTTCAATATTTAATGGTTTAAATTTATTTACATCAACGCCATTTTCAATTACTTTAAATACTTTTATTCCTTGTTTTTTTAAAATTTTAGCTATAAAATCAGATACAGCTATAACAATTTTGCCATTACTTCCTAATTTTTGTATATAACTTAATTTCATTAAACTTAGTTTTTCTCTCCAATTTAATTCTTTTGATAAATACTCTCTATATCCTTTATATGAGCCATGAAAAACATTTATACATTTCGGATGTTTTATTCCAAAAGAAAATTCACCATTACAAATAATAATATCATATTTTTTTGACAACTTCTTAAATTTCAGACTAGTTATATAAGGTAATCCTATTATTCTAAATAATACTTTTTGTAAAATATTTAATTTTAACTTTTTATCCGTTGTTAAATAATCTACACAATGCCCTTCTTGAGTAAATATATTTTCTAATTCTTTATTTACAATTTCTACTCCACCAAAATAATTTTTATATGGAGTAATAATAAGTATATTCATTTCTCACCTCATTAAAATTGATTTAACACTCTTTTTTAAAATTATTTTCAAAACATCTAAAGTAAATAAATAATTAGAAGCAATGATTTTAGATTTATTCTTATATTTTATTTTAAAAAATGATTTATATCTATTAAAAAATATAAAATTATTTTTCAATTTAAAAAACTCATATTTTAACCAATTCCCTTTATGCTGACCACTTTTTTCCTCAATTTCATTCCTTAACATATGATAACAAACTGCATTCCCATTATAATAAATCTTATATCCATTTTGTACCATTTGTACTTGTGCATCACTTTCTTCTCTATAACCATTATAATCATATCCTTCGTAATATTTTACACCTTTATATGCACTTTTAGGAACTAAAATTAGCGCATGTCCAAAAGGTATTTCCTGTTTTTTAATTCCTTCTACTCTAAAATACCCCTCCATTTTTTTATAATCAAAAATAGGTTTTTTTGATTTTCTTTGCTTATCAATAACACTTTTTTGAGATTCTAAACTCTTTTTTAAAGATATATCATAGATTATCGCTCCACAATATATCTCATTTTCTGATATTTCTTCAACTAACCTTTCTATATAATCTTCTTTCAAGAATACATCATCTTCACCCCAAAAAATATAATCATAATTTGAATTTTTAACTCCTATATTTCTACAATATGCTGCTCCCATATTTTTTTTATTTCTTAAATATTTGTAATCTATTTGTTTTTCTTCACATAACCCATTTATATATTTATTTAAACATTTATATTCAACTTTACTTCCATCATCAATTATAATTAACTCTTTTACATATTTTTGAATAATATAAGAATTAATTACTTTTTTTAAAGTTATAGCTCTATTATAAGTTGGTATTATTATTGAAATCTCCCTCATTTTCTTTTCCTTTCTTATCAGTAATAAAATAATCAATCATATATAAAAATGTTGGATTAAATATTGCATAAAAATAAATATTCTCTACAAATGAATAAACAATAAAAATTGTTACTACCGTTATTTCCTTATATTTTTTTTCTTCTATCATAATCTCCAACAATTTATAATATAATATTGAATACACTAAAAAAAATAATATTCCTATTCCAAAAATAGAATATATATACGAATTATCAATAGGATTATGCATTTTTTTAGCCAACGAGTATATATCATGGCCTTTTAAATAATCAATTGAATCCATGATTGAAAACATATTTTTCCAAAATCTTAATCTATAAGATAAAATATTATCAATCAAAAATAGAATTCCATTCAATTTATATGTCAACCCAATATACATAGTTAATAGCCCAAACAAAAAATAATTGATCTTTAATACAAATTTTATAATGTTATTTTTTAAATTAGTAATCTTTAAAATAAAATATATTATATTCATTATTATTATAACTAATACTATTGTTCTAGTCTTAGTAAAAGCAACAACTATAAAAATTAATAGTATAATAATAAAATTAGATTTACTAAACACCTTAGTTCTTAGTGTATTTCCAATATACAAAAAAAACATTAAAAGTGGAAAAGCATTTACTGAGAGAAAACCTAAACTTTTTCTTATATTTACCTTCCCATTTATTTCATATTCTATTAAAGTTTTGTCTGGAAGTATATTTAAAATATATAAAATTATATGCAATATGCTATACATCAATAATGTATAGCATATTAATTTGAAATAGCTTTTTCTTTTTAATCTTTTTATCAAAATAAACGAAGTTACTATCATAAATATATCTTTAGAAAAAGGTGTTCTAAATACTACCATTAATAAAAATAAAAAAGAAATCAAAAATATCTCCTTCTTATTATAATTAATGATTAAAATACTAAAAAATAAGTATACATAGTATATTATCATTAAGGTTTTATTAATAATATTGAGTGCTAAAATATCAATATTAATAGTGCTTATATAATATTTACTAATAAATATAAATACTGTAAAATATATAAAAAATTTAGATATGTTTTTATTTTTATTGGATAACAATAACATCTATTTCTCCATCTTATTTTTAGATTCTGTCATAATAAATTCTGCTAAATTCATAGACTTTTTTATACATATATCCATATTGGGATACTCCCACTCTGCAAATCTTCCATGTAAAATTAAATTCCTATTTTTAAAATAATCTTTTATCAATGACATATTATCTTTTCTATGCTTATCAAATATCACATATGCATATTTTGTAAAATTTTCGGCTATTGGATTTTTAAGTCCTAAAAAATTTGAAATATTTTCTAACATTTCTTCTTTAGTATATAACTCTGGTTTTGTTATTTCAACTGTTATACTACTCTTTCCTTTAGGGCTATTTTCTTCTGCAAAATTCCCTTGATAAACAATTCTATGTGGTATAATCTTTTTATCCGGTATGTACATCCATGAATAGTCATTTTCTTTATCTATAGGGTAAAGAAAAGAATGAACCGAATTATACTTGAGATTATCTATAGCATTCAATATATTTTCATCTAATTTTAATATCAATTTCTTTAATTCCGGAAGAGGTATTGTATTTACTACCAAATCATACTCCTTTTTATTTATATAGATTTTTGAATCTTTAAATTCAATTTTTTCAACTCCTTCATACCTATTATTACTAGGAATACTCTCAGAAATTGCATCTATCATTGTTTGTATTCCTCCCGCTACAGGGTAGTAATATGTAGAATGAGACATCCCCTCTTCTTTAGTATCCTTATTTAAAGTTTTAATTAATATTTCTCTTGCATTTGGAAAAGGAAGTTTCCCCTCTATCCAATCAAAATCCATATCTGCAGGTGAAAATTTCCAAATTTTTTCATTATAAGGTCCCAGATAGTATTCATAAATTTTTTCTCCAAAATTTTTTACCAAAGCGTCCTTAAAACTATTGATCTTTATTTCATTATTTCTTTTAAATAAACTTTCTATACAATCTGCAGCAATTTCTTTATCTACTTTTGATAGAGAAAATTCAAATGGATAATCTATTATTTGACTGCCAAATTTAATCTTTGATTTTCTTTCTGAATATTGCCAATTTGATTTATCTAATAACTCAAAAATATATTCTTTTACCTCTTTATATTTTGAGTTAAATACATGTCCTCCACTAAGATCATAGACATAACCATCTATGATTTCTGTTCTACATAATCCTCCAAATTTATCGTTTTTTTCATATATATCTGAAACAATCCCATATTTTCTATTTAATATATCGTATAAAGAAATACCTGAAAGTCCTCCACCTAAAATAGCTATTCTCATTTTTCCTCCTTATATAATATCTTATAGTCAAAAAGCTACTATAGAATCAAATTCATTTTATAATTTTCATTTTCAATTATATTTAATTTTTTTCATTGATTAAAAATTGATTAAAATATGAATTTATTATACTCTTATCCATTTTTTTATACCTTTATCATATTTTTTTATTACTCTTGCAGGATTTCCAACGGCCACACTGAATGGTGGTATATTTCTAGTAACAACTGCTCCAGCCCCAATAACCACATTATCACCTATTTCTACTCCACCTAATATATGAGCACTATGGCCTATCCAAACATTGTTCCCTATCTTTATTTTTCCTTTACTATAACTTCCTTGATTTATTATAGGTATATCTATATCAACATATTTATGATTTCCATCATTAATATGTACAAAAGCTGCTACTAACACATTATTGCCTATTCTTATTCCGTTAGAGCATCCAATATGTTGAAATCCATTTGCAAATCTAACATTATCACCGATTTTTATTTCTGCTTTATCTGCACATATTAAATGCATAAATTCATCAAAATGAATATTATTGCCTAAAGTTATATTTTTATAGTTTACAATCCGTATATTATTACTTACAAAAGGTCTCCATTTCCTTTCCCATGTTATATTCTTACCATACTTTTAAACTTTTTAGAATAATATTGCTCAAACATATTTAATACTATTCTCTTTTTTTTACTAATTACTTTTTTTATCAATTTCATATCTTTTCACCTTTGTAATATTTCAACCTACGCTTCAAATTATCTTTTAAATCCAAAATATTATTTCTTAAAATTTCTTTTATTGATAAACCATCTTTCTCATTTTCAACATTTGATTCTATCTCTCTTATTATCTCTCTTGATCTTTCACTTTTCATTAAAGGTTTAAAATCATATCTTTTAAATACTTGTGGATGACTTTTTTCAAAGCTTTCTTTTAAACATTTTTCTGCATACTCGTTATGCCTAGTTGTGCTTTTAAAAAATGCATAATGATGTATTGCTATATTCCTAGAAACAAGAATTCTATTGTCATATGGATGCCATATAGACACCTCTTTCCTATCTTTATCAAACCATCCCTCGTCATAAAACGTTTCACTCTTCCCATCTCTATAATGATGTTCCGCATGAATGCCTTCTTCATTTTTTATCATTATCGTTGCAAATGTATGCGGTTCTCCAACTGGTACTTTTGTTTTTAAATTATCAACAAAAAAATGATAAGGCCACCCAATTGACTTCACATTAGAATTTCTTAACTTTTTTTTAACAAAATTTCTAACCTGTTTTGCATTAAAATCAGAATAAACTTCATCCCCTTCTAATCTTAATATCCACTCCCCTTTACATTTTTTTACCATATCAGTTCTTACATGAATCAACTCTTTTTTGGGTCTTAAATCCTCCCAAAATACAATCTTTTTATCCAGATCGTATTTAGCTATGATTTCATTAATAATCTCTACTGTTCCATCTGTACTTCCACCATCCACTACAAGTATTTCATCTACATACTTATACATTGACATTATACTATATCCAATATACTCTTCTTCATTTTTTACCATTACTATTGCTGAAATTAACATTCCATTACCTCCTGTATTTATTAAACAAAATAAATTTGAAATTAGTTTTTCTTACTTCCCTAATTAATAGTGTTGAAAAAAATATATAAGCAATGATATTTCCAACAGCTACTCCAACTGCACCACCAATAACCGCTCCCCCAAAATAAATTATTATTGAAAAAATTCCTGTGGGAATTGCCACATTTAATAAAAGAATCTTCGGATCATTTCTTAGTGCTATATAACTCCCTAAAACTATCATTGAATTATAAATTGATAAACCTAGTAAAATATATTTCATATAATTATAAATTTCAGTTATTTCCTTCACTTCAATAAAAAAACTCAAAAATATTTTACCAAACAAAATAAATAAAGCATATTGAATAATTGATAAAACAACACTCAATGTTAAAAATTTAGAAATAACAGTATTTTCTTCCACCTCATCACTTATATTAGCAAGTGCTATAGATGCATTATTTTGTAACACTTGAAATATTATCATAAAATAATTCCCTAAATTCAAAGCAACACTATACCTACCCAATGTAGTCATTGTAACAAATCCACTCAAAATCAACGGATCTATTCTGTATATGATATTCGAAACTACCCCCAACAAATGAGTTGTTAACGTATAATTTCTTATAGATTGTTTATTCTTTTTATAAATTATTTTATTATCTAATTTTGAAAAATGAAATTTAATATCTGTCACTAAAATTTTATATAACATTATACCGAAAAACAATTGAGAAAACAAATTAGCTAATATTACAATCTCTAATTTTGGAAAAACTAACAATAACAAAAGTAATAACAATTTTAATATAGTAGATTTTATTCTGTATTTTGTAATCTTTTTCTGCAAAAAATTTATATTCAAAACCATACGACTAACAGCAATCATTTGGTTTATAAAAAAAAGAACCCCATTACTCATTATCGCAATAAACAAATAAATTCCATTCAAAAATTTTAAATATAAAACAATTCCAAGTATAACATTCAAAATAAATATAAATATTCCTTTTATAATTTCAAAGACAAAAAATGAAGTTATATATACATTCAATTCTTCTTCATCTTTTAAATTATTCTTCAATTTAAACATATAATTAGCTGGAACTATATTTATAAAATTTATAAGCACCATAAAACTCAATACATAATTATAAATTCCATATATTTTTCTATCTATATATTTTATAATTAAATAAGTACTTAAAAATCCAAATATAACAGATATACCTTGTTCTATTAAAGCAAAAAATACCGAGTTTTTTATTTTTTTATTTAGACCTCTACTCATATTCCCTCAAATACCATTCATAAACTTTTTTTATTCCTTCTTCTAGCTCAACTTTATGTTTCCATCCAGTTGCATGTAACCTCTCTACATCAAGTAATTTTCTTGGTGTTCCATCAGGTTTACTTGTATCATTTACTATTTTCCCTTCATAACCTACTACTTTTTTTATGATTTCAGCTAATTCCCTTATTTCTATATCTTCACCTGTTCCCATATTTACATGTATTTCATCACTATAATTATTCATAAGGTGTATTAATGCATCTGCCAAATCATCTACATACAAAAATTCTCTTCTAGGCTTACCTGTTCCCCACATTACCACTTCTTTATCTCCATTTACTTTTGCTTCATGAAATTTTCTAATCAAAGCTGGCATTACATGGCTTGTTTCAAGGTCAAAATTATCATTTATACCATATAGATTTGTTGGCATTGCAGATATAAAATCTACGCCATACTGTCTTCTATAAAATTTACATAGTTCTATACCTGTTATTTTAGATATAGCATAAGCTTCATTTGTAGGCTCTAAATATCCACTTAACAATTCTTCTTCTTTTATTGGTTGATTTGCGAATTTTGGATATATACAAGAACTACCTAAAAACAATAATTTTTTTATTCCTGCTTTATATGCACTATGTATTATATTTGTTTCTATCATAAGGTTATCATATATAAATTCTGCTGGATATGTATTATTAGCATGTATTCCTCCTACTTTTGCTGCTGCCAAAAATACATATTCTGGTTTTTCTTCTTCAAAAAATTTTTCTACATCAGATTGTCTTCTTAAATCAAGCTCTTTTGATGTTCTATATACAAGATTATTATATCCTAATTCATTAAGTCTTCTAATAATAGCAGAACCAACCATTCCTCTATGACCTGCTATATAAATCTTTGATTCTTTTTCCATAAAAACACACCTCTTTTTTACCGTCAGTTATACGGTTTTTTTTATTTAATCTATTAACACTTTTATTTTTTTTAAACTCTTTTCTTCTTTGTGGTCCTCTTCTCTTTTACTTTGCGTTCTTTGTGTAAGTTCTTTTATATTTTTACAAATTTCTATATTATTATATTAATCAAAAGCTTTCTTTATTCTATCCTCTTTTGCTACAAATTTCATATCATGCTTTACCATTATTTTAACTAATTCTTTAAAACTAGTTTTTCTTGGATTCCAACCAAGTAATGTTTTAGCTTTTGTAGGATCTCCCAATAATTGTTCTACTTCTGCAGGTCTAAAATATCTGGGTTCTACCTCTATCAATACTTGCCCTGTTTTCTTATCTATTCCTTTTTCATCTATCCCTGTCCCTTGCCATTCTAGCTCTATTCCAGCTTCTTTAAATGCTAAAGTAGCAAATTCTCTAACTGTATGCATCTCCCCTGTAGCTATAACAAAATCTTCTGCTTTATTATGTTGTAACATAAGCCACATACACTCTACATAATCTTTTGCATATCCCCAATCTCTTTTTGCATCAAGATTTCCTAAGTATAATTTTTCTTGTTTTCCTTGTGCTATTCTAGCTGCTGCAAGAGTTATTTTTCTTGTTACAAATGTTTCTCCTCTTCTTTCTGATTCATGGTTAAAAAGTATACCATTTACACAAAACATATCATATGATTCTCTATAATTTTTAGTTATCCAAAATCCATAAAGTTTTGCTACCCCATAAGGACTTCTAGGATAAAATGGTGTAGTTTCTTTTTGTGGTACTTCTTGTACTTTTCCATATAATTCAGATGTCGATGCTTGATATATTCTTGTTTTTTTCTCCATACCCAATAATCGAACTGCTTCTAATAATCGAAGAGTACCTATTCCATCTGTATCAGCTGTATATTCTGGCATATCAAATGATACTTTTACATGTGATTGTGCTGCTAAATTATATATCTCATCAGGTTGAATTTGTTGGATAAGTCTTATTAAATTACTAGAATCAGTCATATCTCCATAATGAAGATTTATTTTTCTTTTTATATGCATATCTTTTATTAATTCATCTATATACAAGTGTTCTATTCTTCCTGTGTTAAAACTAGAACTTCTTCTAATTATTCCATGTACTTCATACCCTTTCTCTAATAATAATTCCGCAAGAAACGAACCATCTTGACCTGTTATTCCTGTAATTAAGGCTACCTTTGACATTTTGTTCCCCTTTCAAATCTTTGATTTTTTTCTTTTATTTATATATTTTATTTCTTTTTTTTAGATAAAAATTAGACTTTATCATTTATTATATTAATGTATTCTATATTTTTTTCTTTTAATTTTTCTTCTAATTCTGTATTCCAAAAATATACAATAATATTCTTAAAATATTCTATATCTTTTATATTATTTATTTTATCATATGATATATTATTTAGTTTAAATGTAGTTTCTATTATTTCCATTATTTCATCATTTTTTCCTAATAAGACAATAGTTTTATTTTCTGATATATGTTTATTACTTAATTTTATTATTTTATTATTTAATTCTATTATCAAATTATATGAATTCTTTATATATTTTAATGTTTTTCTAGTTTTTTCTTTTATTCCTTGCGGAGTCAGTATATATTTTACTGTACGTGAATTAAGGTTTTCTATTTTTATAAATCCTTTTTTTACACATTTTTTTATTAACAAATTCACTGCTCCTAGTGATATACCACTTTTTTCAGATAATTTTCTTTGACTTATTATTGGCTCTTTTTCTATTATTTCTAATATATCACTTTCATCTACTATTCGTTTCATATTTGTCTCCTATTTTTTTATAGTTCATTATTTGAACAATAAAATTGTAACTTGTTATATATTTTTTGTCAAGTTACTTTTTATTATTTTTCTTACTTCATATTCAATAAAAAATATTAAGAAATAAGTAAATATCATTAAAAATATTGTACTGGCATATTTTATATCTATTTTCATTAATGGTATTTTAGAAAACAATGTTACTATCCCATATAATGAGTGATACATTCTCTCTATTATATATCTTATTAATATTCCAAAGAAATTAAAACTAAGTATATTTATAAAGTATAGTATAAATATCGCTGGTATAATAAATATTGCATAAGATAAAATAACTACATTTGCAATAAATGAAAAAATATATATACTTTTAAAATAATATAGAAATATTGGCATTAAATATATTTGAATTATTATACTTAGTAATATTAGTTTAAAATATTTATTTCCAATAAATTTATTATAATAATTATATGAATAAATTATTGCAAAAAGTGCTATATATGACATTTGAAAAGATATATTTCTTAGAATAAATGGATTATTTATAAGGTTTAATATCATGGAAAAACAATATGATTTGCGTATTTCATTTTTTTCATAAAAAATATTTGAAAACAAAATAAAGCTTCCCATTATATATGCTCTAAATACTGATGGTGTAAACATAACTAAAAATACATATATACTCAATAATATAAAAGTAAAGAAATATTTTTGTCTATAAGAAAATTTTAAAAATTCTGCTATTTTTAATAATAGTAAAATAATAAGTCCTATGTGAAATCCTGATATAACCAAAATATGAGAAGCACCTATATTATTAAACTTATTTTTTATACTATTATCAAGAGATGTTTTTTCACCTAAAATTATAGCTTTTACAAAATTTTCTGTATTATATTCCAAATCAAGTTTTTCAATATTTTTATATAAAAAATATCTATATTTATTTAAATTACTTTCTTTTATTTCATAATTATCAAGATATACTATATTTTTATATTTTTTCTCTATTTTTGAAATGGTATAAAATACTCCATTATTAATCTCGTCATAAGTTTTTATATTATATTCTTCTTTTGAAAGTTTTTTATTTATTTTTAATACTTCTATTTTTTCACCTATTTTTCTTATTTTCAGATTATATATTTTATCTTTTTCTAAAACATCACTATTTATATAACTTTGATAAAAAAGAATTAGTATAATCAAATAAATATAATCCTTTTTTATAAAAATATACAACAAAAAAAGTAGAGTTATTATAGCCCCTACTTTTAGATTAAAAACTATATATATCATCGAAAAAATTATAGAAATTATAGTTAATTTTTCAATTATATACATATACTCACCCTAAATTTCCATGTCAATAAAACAAGAAAATAATGTTTCAAATAATTTATTGAAAATTACTTAGAAAATCTTACTTTTAACCATTCTAAATTTCTCACATATACTTTTTCATAATCAAGATCTAGATATCCTCTGTCTTTATATACTTTTAGATATTTTTCTATCTCTTCAAGTGGTAAATTTGTAATATTTTTTATTTCTTCAAGCGATAAAATCACTTCATTTTCTCTTGTATTTAAATATTTTTCATATATATAACGTAATATCTTTCTTTCACTATTTTCTTCTAATATTATCTCTAATTGTTTTTCAGTGTTATATCTACGATTTGACAATACTTTTACCAAACTCACTGCTATATCAGGAGCTAATTTTAAAATTTCAAAAAAACTATCTTTATCAAATTCTAACACTTTTGTATCTTCTTCTGCTATTATAGTCGCTGTACGAGGTTTATCCTCAAATACAGCCATTTCTCCTATAAATTGATTTGCCCCTATATATGCCAATACTTTTTCTTCATTTTTTCTTATTTTAGTTATTTTTACTCTACCTGATATTATAAAATATAATTTAGATTGTTTTTCATATTCACAAAAAATTATATCTCCATTATTAAAATTTTTTCCAAATTTTTCTATAAGTTTTTTATTTTCAAACATTTCCCTCACCTTTTCTTTCTAGAGTGAGTTTCTCTTTTAATACTGTTATCATATCTTTAAATCTTATTTTTTCTTCTTCATTAAGATCTGCATCCATAAGTAGATTTCCCACTTGAAATGCTTTAGTATAATTTTTTTTCTCTTCATATATTCTAAGTAATAAAAACATCATCTCTTTATGTCTATTTGAAGTCTGAAATTTTTCAATGAATTCTTCTAATTCACTTATAATTTCACTTTCTCTTTTTACTGCTACATGTATATCTATAGTTTCAATAAGAAGCTTTTCTAGTACATCATCATATATCACATTATGACGTAGTCCTTTTAAAAAGGCTATCAATAATTCATGTGATTTTTCATAATATTTTTTTACTAAATCTATTTTTTCTAGCGTTACACTATAATCTAAAAAATTTTCTATTCGTTTAGATTCAGATTTTACAAAGTCTATTTCAATTCCATTTATCATCATTCTTTTCAAAACTTGTGAAGCTTTTAAAAATTCTCCTCTTGAAATAAAATATATATATATATCAAAAAATGGTGTTTTTGAACGAAGCTCATCTTTTTCTTTTGATTCCAAATGTATTCTCTCATCTAATTCTCGTATCTCTTTTGAAAGGGATATTATCATTTTTTTACTTATTTCAATATTATTTTTTATAAAATCACTAAATTCATTATCTTCAAAAGCTAATATTTCAGAATCAATATCAGCTATTACTCTAGATTCTCTTTTTATTCCTATAAAAATTTCTTCAAATCCAAACATATCGCCAACATTTAATACTTTTAAAGTATTTATTTTATTATTATAAAAGAAAAAGCCTTTTTCTTTTTTTAAAAAAATTCGCCCTGATTTTAATACATATATTTCTCTAGGTTCAGTATTTTCAAAATACAATATTCCACCTGCTTTTAATTTTATCATCTTCATATTTATCCCCATCCTAATATAGAGTTCCAATTAATATTATATTGTTTTTTTTGATTTTTCCTCTTTTATTTGCAAAAAAATTAAATATCTAACTTTAAATAAAAACTTCCCTAAGATTAGGGAAGTTTTTATTGTTAATTTACAACTGTATTTACAAGAAGTACTGTCGTTAAAAGTTGTACACTTACTTGTAATATATCTAAAAATCTATCTAATTTACTTTTTTCTCTAGTATCTTTTGGAACTATTATTGTATCTCCAGCTTCTATATTTATTTTTTTTATATTTTCTTTCATAGCTTTTCCATTTGCTTTTATTATAAATACTTTTTTTTCATACGCTTTTTCTTTATATCCACCTGCTGCATCAATATAATCTTTCAATTTAAAATTTTCATTATATGCTATTATACTAGGTGCATAAACTTCTCCTACTACTTTTACTGTTGTAGGTCTATTTGGTATATAGATTTCATCTCCATCTATAAGTTTTATATCATTTTTATATCTATTTAATTCTCTATCATATTTAAGGTTTGTTACTTTTAAATTAAACACATTTTGTTCAAGAGATATTTTATCATCTATTTCTAGATTTAAGCTTCTACTCTCTTTTAATTGTGTCTCTTTTCTTTTTATTTGGATACCATTTGGAAATGCATCAGATTTAAATCCACCAGCTCTATTTATAATAGAATTAATTCCCTCATCATCATTTAATAAATACTCCCCAGGGTATTTTACAAATCCTGTTATTTTTACCGTTTTTACATCTTGCCATGTTGAATCTTTTCTTACAAAGATTACATCATTTGGTAATATTTTAAAATCTGGATTTTTCATATAATCAACTATTATTTCAGATATTTTATCTTTAATTTTTTCATTTCTAGCTATTACTATATTTCTATCTGCTTTTTTTTCTAATCCCTTTGCATAAAATATTGTATCTTCTAATGTCATTCCTTTATAATATTTTATTTTCCCTGGCTCTTTTACATTTCCATATATATATACTGTATCTGGTTTTATTACTTCTTCATATTTATAGATTTTTACTATATCATTTGCTTTTAATATAATATTTTCTTTTGTATCACCAGCAAGAGCTTTTTCTAAATCAAATTTTATAAGATTTAATTCTCCTTGTTCATCAACTCGATAAATATCAGCTCTTTTATAAAAAACATTTTCTTTTATATCTATTCCACCAGCAAAATTAATAAGATCTAATACTCTTTGATTTTTATATATTTCATAATTTCCAGGATTTTTTACTGCTCCTATAATATTGCTATATTTTTTAGCCGCTATATCATTTCTATTATATACATATATTGTATCATTTTTTTTCAATTCAATATTTTCATCAATAGGATTAAAAGTAATAATTTCTTTTTCATAATTTTCTTTTAATCTAATTAAAGTTATACTATTTAAATATGTATCTTTTTTATATCCTCCTACAGTTTCTATTAAACTCCTATAATCTTTTATCTTATCTACATTATATTCTCCAGGGTTTACTACATTCCCATAAATATATACACTATTTTTTGATTCTTTATCTATACTTCCTATTTCAATTGAAATTAAATTTTGTTTTATACTATTTTCTAATCGTTCATTTGATACCTTTACTTGTAAATTTTCAATATATTTTGTTTTTATCAAGTTTTTATTTGCAAAAATATCAAATGCCCCTATATTTTTAAATATTTCTTCATACGTTTTTTCATTTTTTAATTCATATATACATTTTTTCTTCAATTCTCCATAAAGTGCTACCTTTTCTTTTATTACAGGGACATAAATTATATCTCCATCATTTATTTTTATATCTTCAATATTTTTATTTCCATTTATATAATCATACAAATCTACTATAGTTTCTTTTTCTTTCGACTTGATTTTTATATTTCTTATACTAGAATTTTTATTTATTCCACCAGCAGTATAAAGTATATTAAATAAATTATAGTATTTATCTATACTGTAAATACCTGGTTTATTAATTTCTCCTATTACTGTTATTGCAAATGTTCTACTATTCTTTAATGATATATCTATATTAAAATTTTTGATTTTTTTATTTGCTTTATATAAAATATCTTTTTCTAACTCTGCTATTGTTTTCCCTTCAGCTTTTATTATTCCTATATTTGGTATAAATAAATTCCCGCTATTGTCTATTGTCAATATTGGCATAAAATTTTTATTTGCTTCATCAGGTAATAAAATGTCACTCCAACTATTTATATTTATTGTATCTCCCATTCCTAATATATAATCTTTCCCAATAGTTTTTGTGGTTTTTACTGCTCTACTATTATTTATTATATCCATACCATACATTTTTAATTCTTCTCTATTTCTTATATATTCATTATAATATCTTTTAAATATATTTGATTCTTTATCTTCTTTATTTAGTTCTTCTTTATTTAGTTCTTCTTTATTTAGTTCTTCTTTATTTAGTTCTTCTTTATTTAGTTCTTCTTTATTTAGTATTTTATCATTTTCTTTTTGTAAAGTATTTAATTTCTCCATCTGTTGCTGTGATTCATCAGTATTATCTATATTATCACTTTTCTTTAAATTATTTAGATTATTATTTGCTTGCATAAGTGTTGTAACATCTGTTGTTGTAATATCTGCTGCAAATATTGTTATTGATAAAGATAAAAACAATAGTATTTTTTTCATTTTTACGCCCCTTTTTAATCTATGTTCTAATTTATTTTTTCTTCTGTTATTTTATCCCACTCTATATTTTTTAAAAATTCAATAAAAAATTCAAAAAATATTCCTAAAAATCCACCTAGTACAAACGATATGACTACTATAAGCTTTTTATTTGGTTTATCTGGATATTTTGGATCTATTGCACTATCCAAAATAGTTATCATACTTTTTTTATTTAATACCTCTAATTTTGTTTTTTCATATTCTACTCTAAGCATTTTATATACTTCTATATTTACATTTAATTCTTGCTCTAATTTTTGTAATTCAAATTTGATTTGTGGTATATCACGAAGAGGTATAATATCAACAGGTAAGTTATCATCTCCATTTATTATCGCATTTAATTGTTCTTTAGCTACTATTATTTCTTCTTTTATTTTTTGAACTTCAAAGCTATTTTCTCCAGCAAATTTTTTAGATATTTTCAATTCATTTTCTTTTTGTATAATAAATTGTTTTAATTCTGCCACTTTTTCAGTTACTACTTTTGCTTCATCAAGTATACTTACTGTTTTATATTTTTTTTCTATTTCTCGAAGTTCTGCTTGTTTATCATTTATTTGTTTTTCTACTGTATCTACTTGCTCTTTTAAATATTTTAATGATAAATTTGATTTATCATCTTTTTGCTCCTTTAAATAATTATCCAATACAGTAAAATATTCATTTGCTATTTTAGCTACCATTTCTTTATCAGATAATTCTACTTCTACTCTATATATTCCATTTTTTTCATCTTTTGATACTACTACTATATTTCCAACCCATTTTGCTACATCATAAATAGTTGGTTTATCATTTTCATCCTCTATTTTATCTAGCTCTATTTTATTATATTTAATATAGTAATCATATAATCCTAATTTATTTACTATTTCTTCTCTAAAAGTTCTACTTTCAAGTATTGTAAGTAACGAGCTACTTCCATTATTAGATGTTCCACCTATCAATCCAAATGGTATAGAGTTAGCTAAACTTGATAACATACTTGAAGATGAGGATTTTTCTTCTGTAAATGTTAATTCTGCTTTATACAGTGGTTTTGAAATAAGTGCAAAAATTCCCCCAAAAATAGTCACTAACACTGTAATAATTATAATAAGGGTTTTCCTTTTCCATATTACTCTAATAAGGTCAAGTAAATCAATCTCGTCCTCTTCATAATAATTATTTTGGTTTATTATTTCATTTTGCATAACTTTACTATTCTCTTGCATTTCTTTCCTTTCTATAGCTACATAATTTTTTTAATATTTTTATTATCTTCCTTTTCCAAACACAACTGTTTTTACTGTTTTAAAGATAATTATTATATCAAATATAAAGTTTTGATGTTTTATATAAAATAGATCATATTCCAATTTTCTAAGTGCATCTTCTACACTAGCTCCATACGGATATTTCACTTGTGCCCAGCCAGTAAGTCCTGGTTTTACAGAATGACGTACATTGTAATATGGTATTTCTTTTTCTAATATATCAATAAAATATTTTCTTTCTGGTCTAGGCCCTATAAAACTCATCTCACCTTTTATTACATTCCATAATTGTGGAAGTTCATCTATTCTTGTTTTTCTCATGAATTTACCAAATTTTGTTACTCGATTATCTTTCTTTTGAGCCCATTGTGGTCCATTTTTTTCAGCATCTACTGTCATTGACCTAAATTTCACTATTTTAAAAGACTTATTTCCTAGACCTATTCTCTCCTGTATAAATAATATCGGTCCTTTTGATTCTAATTTTATTATTACTGCTGATACTAACATAATTGGAAAAGTCAATATAAATATTAATATGGCTAGTAAAAAATCAAATATTCTTTTTAATCTCTTTTGAAAATTATCATGAAGTATATTAAATCCTCTTCCAAATAAAAACCATTCTTCATTAATTCTATTTACTAATACTTTTTCTTCTACTTTTTCAAAAAAATTTATATAATTATACGTTTTTACACCTTTTAACTTTACACTTAATATTTTTTGTATAAGTGATTCTTTTATAATATTTTCTGTGATAATTATTCTTTCCACATCATATTTTTCTACTAATTCTTCTATATTTTCTATCTCTTGAAAATTTAATTCTGCAACTACATTATAAATATCTTTTTCATTTATTATTCTTTTTATTACTTCTGATTCTTTATTTTTTCCAATAATAATCACATTATTTTTTTTTACAAAAAATTTTGCTAAAAAATATTTAATTATATTTTGTAAAATAAAAATATCTATAAAAACAAATGCTAATTCTTTCATATTTACAAGTAGTGCAACAATAACAAGTAATAAATTTAAAAAAAACGAATACAATAAATCACTAAATTGATATTTTCCTTTTTCCATATTATAAATATTAAATATATAATATATTATAAATATCCCAAATATTAAAATAATAAAAGAAAGATTAATATCAATACCAAAAATAAAAGATAAAAAATAAAAAAATATTAAATTTAATAAAGTATTAAAAATTGTTAATCTTGACCCTATGCTCATTTTACCGCCCCTTTTGACTCATTTGTATTTATTATAAAGTATTATATAGTTTTTTTCAATAATTTATTTTCTTATATTTTTTTAATAATTCAAGAACTTTATCAATATCTTCTTTTTCTAATAATGAATTTAATGAAAATCTTATTCGTGGAATATTTACTGTAGGCTTACGTATTACAACTACATAAATATTATTTGCTAATAAATATTCACCTAATTTTATTGTACTTATATTACTTTTAAATAAAACAGGAATTATTTGAGAATTTGTTTCTGATACATTATATCCTGTTTTTATTAGACTTTCTTTAAAATATTTACTTATTTCTAATAAATGTATTCTTCTTTCTTTTTCTTTTATTGATATATCAAATGCTTCGTTAATTCCAGCAATAAAAGCAGGTGGAAGAGCTGTAGTATATATAAGTGAACGGCATCTATTTATAAGATAATCAATAATTGTAGCTGACGCTGCTATATAAGCACCTTGTACTCCATATGCTTTTGAAAATGTTCCTACATTTATATCAATTTTTTCTAATACATTTTCTCTTTCTGCAATTCCAAAACCATTTTCCCCAAAAACTCCTCCAGCATGTGCTTCATCTACCATTAAATAAATATTTTTATATTTTTCTTTTATTTTAATTAATTGCTTTATATCAGCAATATCTCCATCCATACTAAACAACGAATCTGTAACTATAAGTGCTTTATTATAATTTTGATTTTTTTCTATTTTTTCTCTCAAATCATTATAGTCCATATGTTTAAATCTAATTAATTTAGCACCACTTAATTTTATTCCATCATAAATACTTGCATGATTTAATTTATCACAAAATATTACATCATCACTTGTAAACAATGTAGAAATCACTCCTATATTTGCATCATATCCACTATTAAATATAAGTGCTCTTTCTTTCTTTAAGTATTTTGCTAACTTATCTTCTAAATTCCTAAAAATATCTGCTTCTCCACATATGAGTCTACTTGCTCCACTTCCTACTCCATATGTTTGTATTCCTTTTATTACTGCTTCTTTTATCCTTATATCATCTCTTAATCCTAAGTAATTACTAGATGTCATATCTAAGTACTTTATTCCCTCTTTATAAATATACTTATGCTCAAGTTTATCTATATCTTTCAATTCTCTATGCATATTATTAATTTTTAAATTATGCAATACTTCTTTTAAATAATTCATAACCCCACCTCTTTAATTTAATTAAAAAAAATTATAATTTTTATAATTATAAAAACAAAAAAATCGGAAGTAATAATCACTCCCGCTTATTTATTTTTCCACATTTTTTTTACATTTTCTATAAATTTAAAATCATCTTCTACTTCTCTACCTCTTACAGTAAGATATCCTCCTATAAGCATACCATTCATTCCACTCATAAATGCCATCCCCATAAAATCTTTTAATATCCCTTCTCTTCCTGCACCTATTTTTAAAACTTTATCTTTGTGTATTATTCTAAATATTGCAAAAGTTTTTAATATTTCATCCATAGATAAAGCTTGCATATTTTCATAAGGAGTTCCTTTTATCGGATTTAATATATTAAGTGGTATTGCATCTACATTTAATTCTTTTAATGTAAATGCCATATCTATTCTATCTTCAAATGTCTCTCCCATTCCTATTATTCCACCACTACATACTTCTATTCCCTCTTGTTTTGCTATTTTTATGGTATTTATTCTATCTTGTACATTATGTGTAGTAGACACTAATTTATCATATACTTTTGGAGAAGTTTGTATATTATTATGAATTCTAGTAAGCCCTTTTGATTTTAAAATTTTTATTTCTTCTGCATCTAAAAGTCCTATTGAGCAACAAAGCTCTACTTTTTTATTAGTTTTTTTTGCATTTTCTATAAATTTTTCTATTTCTTCAAATTCTTTTGTTCCTTTTTTTATACTTCTCCCACTTGTAACTAATCCAAATTTTTTTGCATTATAATCTTCTGATTTACTATATTCATTAAGTAAAGTTTCTTCATCTTTTAAATCATAAGTAGGAATATTTGTATTATGATGTGCTGACTGTGCACAAAATTTACAATTTTCTGGACATTTACCAGATTTTGCATTTGTTATAGTACATGTATGTAATTCATTACCACAATACTTTTCTCTTATTTCATTTGCGACTGCAAACAATTCCATCATTTTACTACCTTTTAACCTTGAAAGTTCTATAGCTTCTTCTCTTGTTATTTCTTTATCAATAAGTTTTCTTAAATCCATTCCATCTCCTTATACTTTTTATTTATAAATTATTTAAATTATACAAAATATATTAAAGCAATTTTATATATAAAATACTTATAGCTAATAAATTTTACTATATTAATTTCTGATATATATTATTTTTTATAAAAAATGACAAGTATTACTTGTCATTTGATTTTTATTTTTTTTCTATACACATTAAAGTAAGATCATCTATTACCGGTAATCCTTCTAAAAAATCTTTTAAATCGCCATATATATTTTCAATAAGTTCTGTTGCACCACAATTTATATTTTCGCTAAGTACCTGTTTCAATCTATCTAGTCCATAAAATTCATCATTTTTATTTTGTGCTTCATTTATTCCATCAGTATAAAAAAATAGTTTTTCTCCTGGTAATAACTCTACTTCTTTATCTTCAAAATTTAAAACGCCTGGAAAATCTTTTTCCGAAAAAAGTCCTAATACTTGACTACTTCCTGGTAATTCTTGTACACTTCCATCTTTTTTTAAATGTAAAACTGGTTCTTGTGAAGCCCTACAATATCTTATTGTATCACTTTCTTGACTCATTAACAAATAAAAAAGTGATATAAATTTACCGTCAGGAAAAGTTTCAACTACTTTTTCATTTAATACTGTCAGCAACTTACTTGGTTCTTGTATCTCTTTTGAATGTGTAACTAAATGTACTTTAAATATTGTTGAAAGTAATGCTGCAGGTATTCCATGTCCTGACACATCGGCAAAAGCTATTCCATAACTATTATTATTAAGATTTATAAAATCATAAAAATCTCCGCCTATATCTTGTGAAGGTTTATATTTCACTGCAAAATTATATCCTGCTATATCTGGATAACTTTGTGGTAACAATTTTTTTTGTATTTCCGATGCCAATTTTAACTCCTCTTCCAATTCAGAGTATAGCTTAAACAACTGATTATTTTTCTTTTTAAGCTCTTTTTCTCTAATCTGTAATTCTTGAAAAAGTCTTTCATTTTCTTTCATTAACTTATTTTCTTTAACTACTTTTTTTAATATATGTATAAGTTCTTCTTTTTTAAAAGGTTTATTTAAAAAATCAGAAGCTCCTAACCTCATTGCACTAACTGCCAAATTAACATCTGTTTCTGTAGTAAGCATTACTGTAGGTATATTTCTTTTTTTAGGCTTAAATTCTCTTATAAATTCTAATCCATTTAGATTTGGCATTTCATAATCTACTAGTATTATATCTGGTTCTTTATATCTTAATTCTTCTAAAGCCTCTAAAGGATCACCATAAGCTATCGTAGCAAATCCTTCTTCTTGAAGTACTGTTGATATCAACGCTCTCATAAATTTAGCATCATCTACTATTGCTACTAATATTTTATCATTGTCTACTTCTATGCTTGTTACATCATTTATATTATCATACATCTCTATATATTTTTCAAGCTTTACAATGCTAATAAGTTTTTTTATTCTATTAGATGTAATAATATATTTTGCTTCTCCTGATATTTCATGAACTTTTTTTCTTATATAAATAAGTACTCCAAGTCCTACTGATTCCATATAATTCAATGTAGATATATCAATTATAAAATTTTTTCTATTATTTTTTAATAATTCATCTATTTTTACTTTTAGATAATATGAATTTTTAGGATTTAATTCTGATTTTATTGTAATTACTGTCCATTGATTAATATTTTTTATTTCAATATTTACTTCTTCTTCATCTTTGTTAAAAAATCTATCTACAGCATCTAATATTGGTTTATAACTTTCTTTTTTTACATAAATTATATCAGATACTCCTTTTTTAAACGTATCTACTATATCTGCATTTCCTACATTTCTATCAAATACAACAATTACAGGTATTTGTGATACCTTTTCAGATTTTCTAGCTAATTCAATTTCATTTATACTTTGAGCACCTAAAATAAGTAAGTCTATTTTATTCTCTAAAATATTATCAATAATATTTTCTACAGATAGTATATCTACTATATATCGATTATCTCTAAGCAAATCTGATATATTTCTTTCTAATTCATGATCTTTTATAATGATAGCAATTCTTTTTTTCATCTATACTCACCTAATTTATCGATTTTATAATATTTGCTAACACTCCATTTATAAATTCATGCGACTTCTCATTTCCATATTTCTTTGCTATCTCAATTATTTCATTTACTACTATTTCTTTTCCTGTATCTTTTTTTAATAATTCAAAAGCACCAAATCTCAAAAGAACTTTTTCCACATTTCCTATTCTATCAATATTCCAATTTATCATATTTTCATCTATTACTTTATTTATTTCTTCTAAATTTTCTGCAATTCCTGTAATATATTCTTTTATAAATTTTATTTGTGGTTCTCTTAAATTTTCTAATTCCTCTCTTTTTAAATAACTTAATAGTACATCTTTTAAATCAGTGTTACTAAGTTCACTTTCAAATAATATCTTAAAAACTTCTTCTCTTGCTACTCTTCTGCTCATTTTTAACCTCTCTAATCTATAATATAATTATTCTTCCATTTTTTTTGCAAATTGTTTTAATTTTTTTAAAACTTTTTTAAAAAAATAAATAACTTCTCTATAAATTCTCATGTAATTATAACCAATAATAGTAAATAATGCAACTATTAAAGTATCTAAAAACCCAAAAGATATATATACTATTCCAAAAATGAATCCGAGTATTGCTGCTAATATTTTTTTTCTATTAACTATCAATTTCTCTAATATCTCTGTCAGCATTATTTTCATCTCCTATATTATCAACTTTTACTATATCTTTAACTTTACTAGTCACTATATCTACACTTTTTACTTCTATATCAAATACTTCTTTTGTTCTATTTTTTATATCTTCTTGTATTGTTTTTAATTTTAAAGATACATTGTCTGTTTCTAATATTTCTATTTCTATTTTTACATAAACACCTTTTTTATTAATACTATTTTTCATTTTTATAAGTTTTAAATTTTTTCTTTTTGTTATTTCTTTTTTTATTAAAGTATTTAGTGCTGAAATTGTTATTCTTATTTTTCCATTTTCAGTATCAAGATAATAAGCTTCCTCTTTTTTAAAAAGTCTTAGTAATTTTTCAATAAACAATGCAAAATAAAAAAAACCTACTCCTAATATTATTAGCCTAAAATTAATATTATAATAATTAACTATTGAAAAATATTTAGGAAAAACTGCTAAAAACATTGTACCCAGTGATATAATACCCAAACCTATCCAACCTATAGCAAATAAAAACATCCACAACATAATATCACCCTTTTTCTTTTTATTATTTCTAATATATTTTATACTAATTTAAAGAAAATAACAAATAATTTTTTTAAATAAAAAAAACCTCCTTTTATATCGGAGGCTAATTTTTAATACGCTTCTTCTATCAATTCCTCATTTTCAGCTTCTATTTCTTCTTTATCATCTGAAGGAAAATGTAAATCTTGAATATAAACATTTACTTCTACTACGTTTAATCCAGTCATCATTGTTATTTCTTTAATGATGTTTTGTTGAACTGCATTTGCTACCTCTGGTATTGGTTTCCCATAGTCTACTACAATATATGCATCTACTGTACATTCTTTTTCTCCTACTTCTACTTTTATTCCTTTAGCAGAGTTTTTCTTTCCTAAAAATTTGTTTACTTCGTCTGCTACATTTCCACTCATTTTATGTACACCATCTATATTTGTGGCAGCTTTTGACGCTATTACTGCTACTACTTCATCTGCTATTTTTATATTTCCTACTTCCGCCATTTATACCCCTCCTTATTTTTATATACTTTTAATTCAACGCAAAACTTTGATTTATCAATTTTAATACTCTAAATCAATATACAAAATTTTTCTTAAAATCATCTAAATTATTATTCTAAAAGATTTTATAAATTCCTTTATTTTTTTTCTAAATGAGTTTCTATAAAGCTAGTATATACATCCCCCTCATTATATACTTTATTATTCATTACTTTTTTATGAAATGGAATAGTTGTATCTACTCCCTCTATTATATATTCGTCTAATGCTCTTTTCATTCTATTTATAGCTTCTTTTCTTGTATCTCCATAAACTATAAGTTTTGCAATCATAGAATCATAATATGGAGGAATAGTGTATCCAGCATACGAATGAGAATCTACTCTTATTCCATATCCACCTGCTGGAATATATTTTTCTATAGTTCCTGCTGACGGTAAAAATCCATTTTCACTATCTTCAGCATTTATTCTACACTCTATTGCATGCCCTTTTATCTCTATATCTTCTTGTTTTATAGATAATGGCTCTCCTGCAGCAGCTAAAATTTGCTCTTTAATTATATCTACCCCTGTTACTACTTCTGTTACAGTATGTTCTACTTGAATTCTAGTATTCATTTCCATAAAATAAAAATTTCCTTGAGTATCTAATAAAAATTCTAATGTACCTGCACTATCATAATTTATCGATTTTGCAAGTCTTACAGCTGCTTCTCCCATAGCTTTTCTTGTTTTACTATCTATTGCTACCGATGGAGCTTCTTCTACTAATTTTTGATGTCTTCTTTGAATAGAACAATCTCTTTCACCTAAATGTACTACATTTCCATGTTTATCTCCAACTATTTGCACTTCTATATGTCTAGGATTTTCTACATATTTTTCTATATACACATCTGGATTTCCAAATGCTGCTTTTGCTTCTTGACTAGCTGCAACCATATTTTTTTCAAGTTCTTCATCATTTCTAGCTATTCTCATTCCTTTACCACCGCCACCAGCAGTAGCTTTTATCATTACCGGATATGTAATAACTTCATTTACAAGTTTTTTAGCTTCTTCTATATCAGAAATAATTCCATCTGATCCTCTTGTGATTGGAACATTATTTTTTATAGCACTTGCTCTAGCCGTAGCTTTATCTCCCATATTTATAATACATTCTGGACTAGGCCCTATAAATGTAATATTGTGATCTGCACATATTTTTGCAAACTCTGAATTTTCTGCTAAAAATCCATACCCAGGATGAATAGCATCTGCTCCTACTGCTTCTGCTGCTGCTATTACATTTGGTATTTTCAAATATGATTCACTACTAAGAGCTGGTCCTACACATACAGCCTCATCTGCTAATTTTACATGTAAACTTTCTTTATCAGCTTCTGAATAAATAGCAACTGTTTTTATCCCCATTTCTTTAGCGGTTCTTATTATTCTTACTGCTATCTCGCCTCTATTGGCGATAAGTATCTTTTTAAACATTATTCTCCTCCCATAATTAAGCTTTTTCAATCAAAAATAAAATTTTCCCATAATCTGCTAAATCACCGTCTGCTAATAATACATCAGATATAATTCCATTAACTGGTGATTTTACTTCAGCTTTTAATCCTACTGATTCTATATACGCTAATACTTCTCCTTCTTTTATACTTTGACCTTTTTTTACTATTGGTTCCCCTGTTTTATTTAATAAAATTATATTTCCTACATTTTGTGATTTTATCTCTATTAATTCTTTTTTAGACATTTCTTCTTTTTTTGGTGCTTTAGTCGATTTCAATACTTGTTTTACTACATTATCTTTTTTTATAAAAACTCTTTCTTTTCCAAATGTAACATCTATTTCTATAAGATCTGTTTCATTTAAAATATTTATTATATTTTTTATTTCTTTGAATTCCAAAATATTCCCTCCTATTATTTATTATCAACTTTCAACGGTATTTTATCACAATTTTTTTTTAAGTGCAATAACAATAAAATAACAATTGTTATTTTATATAATTTTTATTCTATCAGCTCCTATTATGTTTTTTAACTCTGTTATAAAATATTTTGTTGGAATAATTCTATAATTTTTAGATAGCTCTATTACTTGTCTTTTATTTTTTATTGCTAAATATACTCTATGATTTCCTTTATATTTTTTTAATAGCTGTTTTAACCTAGTCATCTTTGATTTTTCTTTTTCATCCACTAATATATATACTTTAAAACTATCAATCTCATCTATATCACCTAATGGTATCATCTCTCGTATAAAGATTTTTTTTTCTTCATTACCAGAAAAATTATCATAATTAATAGTGCCAGAAACATATACTGCTTCATTTTCGACTAAATAATGCATATATTTTTTAAACTCTTTTGGAAAAATAGTTACTCCTATACTTAGATCATATCCTTCAAGTATAAATGTAGCCATACTTTCTCTACTTTTTTTAGTTACTAATTTTTTTAAATTTTTTATTATACCAAAAGTTTTTACAAAGTTTATATTTTCATTATGTATCTCTCGTATGCTATTTAATTCATATACATCTAATATATCTTTATACTCATCAAGTGGATGTCCCGAAATATATATTCCTATATACTCTTTTTCCGCCCTTAATAAACTAGATTTTTCAAATTCTGTTACATTTTGAAATTTAAAACTATCTAACTTTTTGCTACTATCTCCAAAAAGTCCCATTTGTTGTACTTCATCAAGTGCCACAATTTTATTAGCATTTTCAAGTACTTCTGATATTCCTAAATATTTTTGTTTTCTATTTCCTGGTAAACTATCAAGAGCTCCTGCAAGTATAAGAGCTTCTAATATTTTTTTATTCATTCCATATTTTTTAGTCCTATTTACAAAATCTTCATAACTTCTGTACTCTCCATTTTCATATCTTTCTTTTATTATGTTTTCTACTATTGTTAATCCTATATTCTTTATTGCCGCTAGTCCAAATATTATTTTACCATTTTTTATTACAAATTTTGTTGATGGATTATTTATATCTGGTGCACTTAATCTTATTTTATGTTTTTTTGCATCTTCTACATAAAGTCCCAATTTATCTATATTATGTATTTCAGAAGTCATTAAAGCTGCAAAATACTGAATAGGATAATTTGATTTTAAATATGCTGTCCAATAAGCAATAAGTGCATATGCTGCAGAATGTGATTTATTAAATCCATATCCTGCAAATTTATCAACAAGACTAAATATATATCTAGCTTTATCTTCTGTATATCCTTTTTCCATTGCTCTTTTTACAAATTTTTCTCTATTTTCTTCCATTATTTCTATTTTCTTTTTTCCCATGGCTCTACGAAGAAGATCTGCTTCCCCCATAGTATAATTAGCCATAATACTAGCTATTTTCATTACTTGCTCTTGATACAATATCACTCCATAAGTTTCTTCAAGTATATCTTTTAATGTATCATCTGGATATTTTATCTTTATTTCCCCATTTTTTGCTTTTATAAAATCATCTACCATCCCACTACCCAAAGGCCCTGGTCTATATAAGGCTAAAAGTGCTATAATATCTTCAAATCTATTTGGTTTTAGTCTTTTTATTAATTTTGTTATTCCACTTGATTCTAATTGAAATATCCCTAATGTATCTCCTCTTTGAAGTAATTTATATACTTTTTCATTATCTAATTCTATCTTATTAATATCTAATTTTTCTCCTGTATCTTCTGCTATATAATCAAGTGTTCTTTGGATGATAGTAAGGTTTCGAAGTCCTAAAAAGTCCATTTTTAAAAGCCCTAAATCTTCTAATTCTTTCATTTGATATTGAGTAGAATAAATAGAACTTTTAGTATCATAATATATAGGTACTTCTTCTATAAGATCATTTTTAGTTATTACTATTCCAGCTGCATGTATAGATGAATGTCTTACTTTTCCTTCTATTCTTATGGAAATATCAATTAATTTTTTTATCTCACTATCACTATCATATATTTTTTTTAATTCTTTTATTTTAGATAAAGCTGTTATTAAATTTATATTAAATGGTATTAGCTTTGCTATTTTATCTACTTTACTTAGTGGAATATCCATTACTCTCCCAACATCTCTTACTGCTGCTCTAGCTTTCATTGTCCCAAAAGTAATAATTTGTGCTACTTTATTCATTCCATATTTATTTGTTACATATTCTATTACTTCATGACGTCTTTCTTGACAAATATCTATATCTATATCTGGCATTGATATACGTTCTGGATTTAAAAATCTTTCAAATATTAGATTATATTTTATAGGATCAAGTTCTGTTATCCCAAGTGCATATGCTACTATACTTCCAGCAGCTGAACCTCTTCCAGGCCCTATTGGTATATTTTTACTTTTAGCATAATGTATAAAGTCCCATACAACTATAAAATACTCTTCGTATCCCATTTTATTGATTATTTCTAATTCATATTCTACTCTTTTTTCTATTTCTTTATTAAAATTTTCACTATATCTATTTATTATTCCTTTTTCAACTAAAAATTCTAAATATTTTTGAGCATTCCCAAATTTTTCTGGTATATCAAATTGTGGAAATTTAAATTCACCAAATTTTATTTCTACATTACATTTTTTAGATATTTTTATTGTATTTTCTATTGCTCCATCATATTTACCTAATTCTTCAAATATTTCTTCTTTAGATTTCATATAGAGTTCATCTGTTTCTATTTTCATTCTATCTTTATCATCTAATTTTTTACCTGTTTGTATACAAAAAACTATATCTTGTAATTCACTGTCACCATGGTATACATAGTGAACATCATTAGTTCCAACAACTTCTATTTCGCACTCTTTTGCTATTTTATATAATTTATCATTTAATATTTTTTGTTCTACTATTCCATTTGCTTGAATTTCTATATAAAAATTTTCTCCAAAAATATCTTTATACTCCAGAGCTATCTCTTTTGCTTTATTATTATCATTTTCAATTAATGCTTGAGAAATTTCCCCTTGCATACATGCTGAAAGAGCTATTATTCCTTCACTATATTCTTTTAAAATATTTTTATCTATACGTGGTCTATAATAAAACCCTTTTTCATATGCAATAGAAGATAACTTCATTAAATTTTTATATCCTTTTTCATTTTTTGCCAGTAATATTATATGAAAGTTTTTACCTTTTTTTTCTTCCATATTATATTCTGCTAAATATGCCTCTATTCCAATAATAGGTTTTATACCTTTCGCTAATGCTTTTTTATAAAATTCTATTGCTCCAAACATATTTCCATGGTCAGTAATAGCTAGAGCTTTCATTCCAAGTTCTTTTGCTCTATCTATATATTCATCTATTTTTCCTACTCCATCTAATAAACTATATTCCGTATGTAGATGTAAGTGTACAAATTCACTCATCTATCTTCCTCCAAGTTATTATTTTATATTTATTTAATTATATATCGAATTTACTTTACTATCAAGGCTTTTATATGTTAAAATATATTTAAACTAATTAATATTTAAGTCGAAAATTACATTATAATAACAAATCTATATTTTATTAAGGAGTTATTAAAAATGAAAAAATATATTTTAATATTAATATTAACTTTATCTTTTATCTCTTGTACTGCAATTACTTCTAATGCTACAACACATCCAATTATTAGAGAACGTAGAGAAATACTAAACACAGAAATAAGAGTACAAATAACTGTAGCCGATAATATAAGTACTCCTAGACTTGATAATTATAATTTACGACATGGTACCAATTATTTAAAAGTACCTCTTGGTATTCATAATCTTTATTGGTCTAAAAAAGGAAAACCTTATATAAAAGAGATAAAAATCACAGAAGATAACAGAAAATTTATTATTTTTTAAAGCTCAATTTGAGCTTTATTTTTTTAAAAAACTCAAAATAATTTTAGAAAAACTTAAGTTAATTCTTGATTAATAATATTATTTATTTTAGTATAACTATGTTTTATAATTTAAATTTATATAAAATAGAAAGGTTTAATATGAAAGTAGCAATATTAGGCAGTGGAAGTAGTGGAAATAGCATATTTATAGAAAGTAATAATCACAAAATTCTTATAGATGCTGGTTTTAGCGGAAAAAAACTAAAAGATAAATTAAATAATATAAATGTTGATATCTCTAAAGTAAATGCTCTTCTTATTACTCATGAACATTCTGACCATATTTTAGGAGCTGGTATTATATCTAGAAAGTATAATATTCCTATCTATATAACAAGAGAAAGTTATGAGTCTTCAAAAGATAAATTAGGAAAAATAGAAAATTCTCTTTTAAATTTTATATCTGATAAAAATTTTAATCTTTTTAATACTTTTAATATATATCCATTTGATGTAATGCATGACGCAACTAGAACACTTGGATATAGGATAGAAGTAGAAAATAAAAAGATTGGGATAATTACTGATATTGGTTATGTTGATAATTATTCTAAAAATTTTTTAAAGAATTTAAATTTATTAATAATTGAAGCAAATTACGACTATGATATGCTTATGCAAAATGATTATCCTTGGCAGTTAAAATCAAGAGTAAAATCAAATAACGGACATCTCTCAAATGATGACGCTGCAAAATTAATTTGTGATATTTATCATAAAAATATAGAAAAAGTATATTTTGTACATATGAGTAAAGATAGTAACACTTATGATTTAGCATATACTACTATCTCCTCAAAATTTAATGAAAATAATATTAACGTTGATTTTAAAATAATTAATTATGGAGAAAATAGCGAAATATATTATGTAAAAGGTGAAAACAATGGATAAAAATTTATTATGGGAAGAATTAGCATTTGAAATAAGTTCTACAAAAATAGCAAACCTAGGTAATAGAAATGAAAAAGTATTACTTGGTGCTGGAAATAAACAAGCTAAAGTTATGTTTATTGGAAATGATTTAAATCTTTTTGAAGATGAAACTGGAAATACTCTTCCTGGTACAAGTGGTAGTTTCTTTTTTCAAGTATGTGATTTAGTCGATATAACTTTAGATGATATGTATATAACTAATATAATTAAATGTAATGCAAAATTCGAAGAATTAACAAAACAAGAAATTAATTTTTATAAAGATATTTTACATATGCAAATAGCTATTATAAATCCAAAAATAATTGTTACTCTAGGTAAAACTGCAACTGAAGTTTTATTAGAGCAAGAAGTTGATATAAGAAAAATACATGGAGATGTTTATGAATGGAATGGAGGAATACTCCTTATTCCTTTATTTGATCCCTCATACTTACTACGTGAAACAGATAAACAGATGAATAGCCCTAGATGGCTTAATTGGCAAGATATGAAAATGATAAAAGAAAAAATGGAGCTTTTATGAAAAATAAAAATGAAATAAGAAAATCTATTAAAAATAAACGTGAAAAATTAGATAAAAATTATATTGAACTCTATTCTAAAGAACTTACACAAATTTTTATAAACAGTAGTTTATATAAAAATGCTAAAACTATTATGTCATATATTCCTATAAAAAATGAAGTAAATACAATATATATAAATCAAGAAATTATAAAAGATAATAAAACTTTACTTTTACCTGCTATAATAAATGATAAAGTTTATCCTAAACTCTATAACGATAATTTCATAAAAGGAAAATATGATATAAAAGAACCTAGTGGAGATATTTTTATAGACGAAATTGATTTAATAATAGTTCCTGGCATAGCTTTTGATAAATATAAAAATAGAATAGGTTTTGGAAAAGGTTATTACGACAAATTTTTACAAAAATATTTATCTAGTATAAAAGTGTCGCTAATATATCCTTTTCAATTAGTAGAAAAAATAAATAATGAAAAACATGATATAAAAATAGATTTTATTTTTGATAATAATCATATTATTTAAAATTATATTATTTCTTGAAAAATTAAAAATGCTATGATAAAATTATTTGTAAATACATGTAAAAATTTAGGATCAACCTAGTCTCATAAAATATTTCTAAAATTATTTTAATGAGGCATTTTTACAACAAATTATTAGGAGGTATTTTTTGTGGCTGGACATAGTAAATGGGCAAATATACAACATAGAAAAGGTAGACAAGATAAAGCAAGAGCTAAGCTTTTTACAAAATTAGCAAAAGAGCTTACAATTGCTGCTAGAGACGGTGGTGGTGACCCTAATTTCAATCCGAGATTAAGACTTGCTTTAGATAAAGCAAAAGCAGGAAATATGCCAAAAGATAACATCGAAAGAGCTATTAAAAAAGGTACTGGTGAAATCGAAGGTGTAGAATATTTTGAAATAAGATATGAAGGGTATGGCCCTAGTGGTGTTGCTTTTATAGTAGATGTTGTTACTGATAATAAAAATAGAACTGCCTCAACAGTTAGATCTAATTTTTCTAAAAATAATGGAAATTTAGGTGAAAGTGGAAGTGTTTCTTGGATGTTTCATAGAAAAGGAGTATTAACTTTTTCTAATGTTGATGAAGAAAAAATAATGGAATTAGCTTTAGAATCTGGTGCAGAAGATATTATAGAAAATGGAGATAACTTTTTAGTATATACAGCTCCAGAAGATTTTGAGAATATAAAAAAAGCTTTAGAAGATAATGAATTAGTAGCTGAATCTGCAGAAATTACTTTTGTTCCTGAAAATGAAATTGACATAACAGATGAAGAAACAGCAAAACAAGTCTTAAAACTTTATGAAGCTTTAGAAGATAATGAAGATGTTCAAGAAGTTTATGCTAACTTTAACATTCCTGATGAATTAATGGAAAAATTAATGAATTAATTTTTTATTTTAGGCGTTCAAATTTTAGAACGTCTTTTTTTATAGAAGGAGGCTTTATGCAATATATTTGGCACTTTAATGCATTACTTGTAATATTTTTTTGGAGCTCTACATTTTTTCCAAATAAAATACTTTTAGCAAATGGTTTTACTTCTTCACAAATACTTATAATTAGATCATTTATAGCTTTTATATCTCTATTTTTATTCTATCCAAAAAGAATAAAAATAGATAAATCACAATTTAAATTAGTATTTTTAGCAGGATTATTTGGTATTTCATCATATTTTTTCTTTGAAATAAGTTCATTAAAATATACTTCACCTGGTAATTCTACTCTTATTCTTAGTACTATACCTATTTTAAATGCTATAATTGTACATATAATTAATAAAAAAAAATTTGAAAAAAATTTATTAATAGGATCTATTTTTTCTTTAATAGGATTATTTTTTGTAATATTTAATGGTAGAATATTACAATTAAATCCTTTAGGAGATTTTTTAGCTTTTCTAGCGGCTTTTAGTTGGTCTATTTATACTATAATTTTAGAAAAATTTAATAAAAATATAACTCCTATTATTATTACTCGATACGTATTTTTATCTGGTATTCTTACATCACTTCCTTTAATGTTTTTAATAGGAGATTTTTCTTTAAATTTTAATATAAATATTAGTACAATAAGTAGTTTATTATTTTTAGGATTAATTACCTCAGCAATATGCTTTTTATTATGGAATAGAGTAGTTAATCATCTAGGTATACTTACATCTAGCTTATATATTTATTTACTACCTATTTTTGCTATGATACTAAGTAAAATAATATATGGATATCCTATTACTCTACTTATGATTATAGGAACAATTTTTACATTAGGTGGTGTTTTTATTGCTTCTAGAAAAAGAAATAAAATATTTAAGTCTATACAACAAAATTGAAAATATAGATTTTTTAGATGAAAAAAAAATAAAAATATTAAAATCTCTTAATTTAAAATATATTATAGATATAATATATTTTTTCCCTAGAACTTATGAAGATAAAAGTAATTTAAAAAAAATAATAGATATAAAAGCTGATGAAACTGTTGTTCTTACTGGAGTTGTTTTAAAAACTAATTTGGTAAAAACCCGTACAAAAAAAATAATTTTTCAAGCAACACTTTCTGATGGAACTGGTACTATACGATTGTCTTGGTTTCAAATGCCTTATCTAAAAAAAACAATTTTTGCTGGTGACCGATTATCAATTATTGGAAAAGTAAAAAAAACATACGGCTATGAAATAATTAATCCAGAATATAAAAAAATTGACGACGAGGATAAAATAGAAGCAAAAGTTTTACCTGTTTATAGCAGTATTAACAAAGTTACTCAACGTACTCTAAGAGCTATAATCAAAAAAGTAATAAATAAATATATAGACAATATTTTTGAAAATATACCTAGTTCTATATTAAAAAAATATGACATATTAGATAGAAAAGAAGCTATTTTAAAAATACATTTTCCAAAAAAAAATAATGATATAACATTGGCTAAAAAAAGATTTGCATTAGAAGAACTCCTTACATTAGAATTAAGTATAATTTCTAAAAGATTTGAAGTGGAATTACAAAATAAAGAAAAATATAAACTTGATGATAACAAACATCTTGTTAAAAAATTTTTAGATTCACTTTCTTTTGAATTGACAAATGCTCAAAAAAAAGTAATTACTGAAATTTATAAGGATTTAATTAATGGTAAAATAGTAAACCGGCTTATTCAAGGAGATGTTGGTAGTGGGAAAACAATAGTTGCTACAATTATGATGCTTTATATGGTAGAAAATGGATATCAAACAGCAATTATGGCTCCTACAGAAATTTTAGCTGTCCAACATTATCTATCTATGGTTGATTCACTTTATGAATTTGGAATAAAAGTAGATTTATTAACAAGTTCTATAAAAGGAAAACGAAAAGAAAAACTTTTAAATGAAATAAAACATGGTTTAACAAATATTATAATAGGTACACATTCTCTCATTGAAGATAATGTTGAATTTAATAAATTAGGGCTTGTGGTTATAGATGAACAACATAGATTTGGAGTATTACAACGGCGTAACTTAAGAAATAAAGGAGTTCTCGCTAATCTTATTGTCATGAGTGCTACTCCAATCCCTCGTTCTCTAGCTCTTAGTATTTATGGCGATCTCGATATATCTATTATAAATGAACTTCCTCCAGGTCGTATTCCTATAAAAACAAAATGGATACAAAACGAAAACGAATTAAATAAAATGTATAATTTTATTAGAAAACAACTTGGCCAAGCTAGACAAGCATATTTTGTAGCTCCACTTATTGATGAAAGTGAAAGTTTAAATGTAAAATCTGCTACTGAATTGTATGAAGAGTTGAAAAATAAATATTTTTCTGATTATAAAGTGGCTCTCTTACATGGTAAAATGAAAAATAGTGAAAAAGATAAAATTATGCATGATTTTAAAAAGAAAAAATATGATATAATTGTATCTACTACAGTTATTGAGGTAGGTATTAATGTACCAAATGCTACAATAATGGTAATTAGTGATGCTCATAGATTTGGGCTTAGTGCACTTCATCAATTACGTGGAAGAGTTGGAAGAGGAAAATTTAAATCATATTGTTTTCTTGTTTCAAGTACCAAAAATGAACTTTCTATAAAACGTCTTGAAATAATGGAACAAACTACTGATGGATTTGTAATCGCTGAAGAAGATTTAAAACTTAGAAAAATTGGAGAAATTTTTGGGACAAAGCAAAGTGGTTCTAGTGATATGCAATTTATTGATTTTGTAAAAGATATCAAATTAATAAAATTTGTAAAAGATTTAGCTACAAAATATTTATTTGAAAATAATGGAAAAATTGACAATATTTATATGCAACATGATATTAATAAGCGTTATAATGTCGAAGAGATAAAGGGGTAGAGTATATATGATAGATAAATATTTAAAATATCTTGTAGATAATAATGGTTCTGATCTTCATTTAAGAGTAGGAAATACACCTATTATTAGAAAAAATGGTGATTTAATTAATTTAGATAATTGTGAAAGGTTAAAAAAAACAGATTTAGAAGAAATCGTTAATGATATTTTAGATGAAAAAGCAAAAGAGAAATTTTTATCTTCATTAAACTATGATATATCTTATTCTGTTCCAGGAACAGGTAGATTTAGATTAAATATTTCTCTTTCTAGAAGTTCTTATATGATAGTAGCTAGACTTATTCCTTTTGATATTCCAGATATTGAGACTCTACATCTACCAGTTATATTAAAAGAAATCGCAAAAGAAAAAGATGGAATAATCTTAGTTACTGGTGCTACTGGAAGTGGAAAGTCTACGACGGTAGCTGCTATTTTGGAACATATAAACAGCAATTATAGAAAAAACATTATAACTTTTGAAGATCCTATTGAATTTTTATTTAAAGATAAAAAATCAATTATAAGTCAAAAAGAAGTTCCCAATGATATACCTGATTTTAATCTTGCGTTAAAATATGTGCTTCGTCAAGATCCTGATATAATTTATATTGGAGAACTACGTGACCAAGAAACTATTGAAACAGCATTAAAAGCAGCTGAAACAGGTCATCTTGTAATATCTACACTGCATACTGTAAATGCTACAAAAACTATCTCAAGAATACTTGATTTTTTTCCAGTAGATAAGCATAAACAAATAAGATATCAATTGAGTGATAATCTAAAAGCTGTAATTTCTCAAAAGCTTTTAAAAACAGTAGACAATAATAAGCGTGCCATAAACGAAATACTTCGAACAACATCTACAATTCAAGAATTAATAAAAATAGATGAAGGAACTCAAAAAATTCCTGATATTATAAAAGCTAATAAAGATATGTTTGGAATGCAATCATTTGATCAAAATATTGTTGAGTTATATAAACAAAATATTATTTCATATGAAGTAGCACATGCAAATGCTACAATAAAAACAGATATAGAAATGTTAAAATCTGGTATTACAAATGATTTATCAGATTTTTATTAAATATTTAATATTTAGAAAGGTGGTTTAAATGAGATTTAGCAAACTATATTTAAAAACATTAAAAGAAAGCCCAAAGGAAGCTGAAGTTATAAGTCATCAATTACTACTTAGAGCTGGAATGATTAAAAAACTTGCAAGTGGAATTTACTCTTATTTACCTCTTGGTAAAATAACATTGAATAAAATAGAAAAAATCATTAGAGAAGAATTAGATAATGCAGGATGTCAAGAAATTTTAATGCCCGTCTTACAACCAGCAGAATTGTGGAAAGAATCTGGTAGATGGTTAAAAATGGGTGAAGAAATGATGAGAATGCAAGACAGACACAATAGAGATTTTGTTCTTGGACCTACTCATGAAGAAGTTATTACCGATATCATTAGAAATGATATAAAATCATACAAAGATTTGCCTATAAACCTTTATCAAATCCAAACAAAATTTAGAGATGAAAGAAGACCTCGATTTGGACTTATGAGAGGTAGAGAATTCTTAATGAAAGACGCTTATAGCTTTCATACTTCTGAAGAAGATTTAGATAGAGAATATCACAATATGTACAAAGCCTATGAAAGAATTTTTACTAGATGTGGCCTTAATTTTAGACCTGTTGAAGCTGATAGTGGAGCTATTGGTGGGAGTCATACTCACGAATTTCATGTACTCGCTGAATCTGGTGAAGATGATATCTTATATTGCAATAAATGTGATTATGCTGCAAATTCCGAAAAAGCTGTATCAAATATTGAATTAACTCAAAATGATGAAGCTGAAAAAGAGTTAACATTAATTGATACTAAAAATACTTCTTCGATAGAAGATGTAGCTAAATTTTTAAATGTTGATATTACTAAAACTGTAAAAGCAATGATGTTTAAATCAATTTTAGAGACAGAAACTAAATATTATATGGCTCTAATTAGAGGAGATTATGAAGTAAATGAAATCAAATTAAAAAATGCAGTAAATTCTCCTGTAGAACTAGAATTAATAACTGATGAAGAGTTTGAAAAATTAAGCATAACTAAAGGATATTGCGGAGCACTAAAAAATATATCAGAAGATATCTATGTAGTAGCTGATGAAACTATAAAACCAATGAAAAATATGGTAATAGGTGCTAATATAAAAGATAAACATTATATAAATGCAAATATTAACAGAGATTTAAAAATTAATAAATTTTATGACATAAGAATGGTCAAATCAGGAGAACCTTGTCCTCATTGTGACGGAACTCTTGAAATAGCTAGAGGAATAGAAGTAGGACAGGTATTTAAGCTTGGTACTGGCTATGCTGAAGCTTTAGGTGCTAAATACTTAGATAAAAACGGTAAACTTCAAGTAATGACAATGGGGTGTTATGGTATTGGTGTTTCTCGTACTATGGCTTCTGCAATTGAACAAAATTATGATGAATACGGTATTATATGGCCTGTTTCTATTGCGCCATTTATTGTAAATATAATTCCAGCAAATATGAAAAATCAAACTCAAGTTGATCTAGCTGAAAAATTATATAAAAATTTTTCTGAAACAAATATTGATACAATAATTGATGATAGAAATGAAAGACTAGGATTTAAAATGAAAGATAGTGACCTTATTGGACTTCCTATAAAAATTGTAGTAGGAAAAAAATCTGATGAAGATATTGTGGAAATAAAATTAAGAAAAACTGGAGAAACAATAGAAATTTCTGCAAATGAAGTTATTAATAAAGTAAGAGAGTTAATTAAAACTTTATAAAATAAAAGCTGTTAATAAGTGAATTTTATTAGTTCACTTAACTAACAGCTTTTTTATTGCATTTTCTTATATAACTCAATAAATAATAAGTTTCTTCAAAAAATCTATCTGATACTATATCTAGATTTTTTTCAATAAGAACGACTTTTTTTCTAATAAGCTTTATTTTACTTTTTACATCTTCATTATCTATTTTTTCTATAAGTTCATCTAAATGTTCTTTTAATAATTTTATTAGAGTATAATCACTATTATTTATTTTAATTGCTTCTAATAAATCAGTAATATTTTCCATTTCATATTGGTAGGCAGTTGGAATTTCACACATTTTTTACACCTCCATTAATAGTATATCATTTTTTCTTTTTTTTTTAAATATTTTTTTCATAATGAAAATTGCAAGTTTAATTGCACACATCTACCCCTATGCTAATTTAACTAATTTTTCTTCATAAACTTCATTTGGACTTTTAAATCCAAACAT